>JANMCS010000533.1:0-13490 GCA_031361405.1 Betaproteobacteria bacterium | reverse complement strand
GGCTGCGCCGGTGGAGGCCGCGCAGGAACTCGAGACAGGCGCGCGTGCGCAGTTGCGCGTGCGTGCCGACATCATCGACCGGCTGGTCAACGAAGCGGGAGAAGTGGCGATCGCGCGTGCCCGGGTCGAGGGTGAATTGCGTTCGCTCAAGTCGAACCTGCTGGAACTGACCAACAGCGTGATCCGGCTGCGTACGCAGATGCGCGAAATCGAAATCCAGGCCGAGTCGCAGATCCAGTCGCAGCTGACGCTGCGCAACGACCAGACCGACGACTTCGACCCGCTCGAATTCGATCGCTATACGCGTTTCCAGGAGTTGACGCGGTCGCTGGCCGAAGGCATCAATGACGTCTCGACGGTGCAGCAGGCATTGCTCAAAAATCTGGACGATGCCGACGCGGCGCTGCTGGCGCAGGCGCGCATGTCGCGCGAGGTGCAGCAGCGGCTGTTTGCCATTCGCACGGTGCCCTTCGGCAGTCTGTCGGAGCGGTTGTACCGCATCCTGCGGGCGACGGCCCGCGAACTCGACAAGCGCGCCAACCTCGAGATCAACGGTAGCCAGGTGGAGCTCGACCGATCGGTGCTGGAGAAGCTCGTCGGTCCGCTCGAGCATTTGCTGCGCAATGCGCTTGACCACGGCATCGAATCGGGTGAGGCGCGGCGGAACGCGGGGAAGGCCGATACCGGCGAAATTGCGCTGACAGTGCGGCAGGTGGGCAACGAAGTGGTGATCGAACTCGCCGATGACGGCAACGGTATCGACTTCGCGCGTGTCGGCGCGCGCGCGCGCGCACTCGACCTGGTGCCCGCCGGCGCCACGCCGACTGAAGCCCAGCTCACCGAATTCCTGTTCCATCCGGGCTTCTCGACCGCGTCGAAGGTCACGCAGATCTCCGGACGCGGCATCGGCATGGACGTCGTGCGCAGCGAGATCGCCGCACTGGGCGGGCGGGTCGAGGTGGCATCGGCACCGGGCAAGGGCACGCGCTTCACGCTGACGATGCCGCTCACGCTGGCGGTGGCGCAGGCTGTGTTGATCCGTGCGGGCGGCCGGCTGTGGGCGCTGCCGGCGCCGATGGTCGAACAGGTGCAGCAGGTGAAGGCGCAGGCGTTGCTCGACATCTATATCCAGCGCAAGGTCGACTGGCAGGGGCGGGTCTACCCGTTCCACTACCTGCCGCGTTTGCTGGGCGATACGGCCCACAATCCGGAAACCAAGCGCTACAACTCGGTGCTGCTGCTGCGCAGCGGTCAAAGCTACGCGGCGGTCCACGTCGACGAAATGCTGGGCAACCAGGAAGTCGTCGTGAAGAATATCGGGCCGCAGCTCTCGCGCGTATCGGGCATTTCCGGCGCCACCGTGCTTGGCACCGGTGAGATCGTGCTGATCATCAATCCGGTACAGCTCGCCAGCCGCACCGACATTCCGCAATTCGATCCGTCCGGCGAGGATCGCGCGATGGGCGACCGCCCGCGGGCGCACGTGGCGCCGATTTCGACGCGGCCAACGGTGATGATCGTCGACGACTCGCTGACGGTGCGCAAGATCACCAGCCGGTTATTGCAGCGCGAAGGCTTCGCGGTCACCACGGCCAAGGATGGCGTGGACGGGCTGCAGGTGCTGAGCGAGACCTTGCCGGATGTGATCCTGCTCGACATCGAAATGCCGCGGATGGATGGCTTCGAGTTCACCAAGACGATCAAGGGCGACGCCCGGTACGTCAACATCCCGATCATCATGATCACGTCGCGCACCGCGGAAAAGCACCGCAACATGGCCGCCGAACTCGGCGTGGACATGTATCTCGGCAAGCCGTACCAGGAAGAGGAATTGTTGCGGCACCTGCGGGAGATGACGGGCGTGGGCGCCACCAGCTGACGGCTCTGCGCGGGGTCTCGGACACGACGGCGCGGGCAATCGCGCCGTCGCGCTTTTGGCGTGTACCATTCAAGCATGAGCCCGTCGCTGCCCCATGCCGGAGCGCCTGACTGCACCCGCGAACGGGCCATCGCCGCGGCGCATGCCCGCTTCGACGACGGTCGCTTCGCCGTTGACCTCAAGCGCCGGGTGGCCTACCGCACGGAAAGCCAACGCGACGGCGCGCGGGCGGACCTCGCGGCGTACCTCACGCAGGAAATGGTCCCCGCGCTGGCGGCGCTTGGACTGACCTCGCACCTCTTCGACAACCCGATGGCATCGGGTGGTCCGCTGCTGGTGGCGGAACGCATCGAGGACGCTGCGCTGCCCACCGTGCTGACGTATGCGCACGGCGACGTTGTGCTTGGTTACGATCGCGAATGGCGCGCCGGCTTGTCGCCGTGGACGCTCGCCATCGAAGGCGACCTCTGGTATGGCCGCGGCGCCGCCGACAACAAGGGTCAGCACAGCATCAATCTGGCAGCGCTCGCGAGCGTGCTGGCGGTGCGCGGATGCCTGGGCTTCAACCTCAAGGTATTGCTGGAGACCAGCGAAGAGACGGGGTCGCCCGGATTGCGCGCGTTCTGCGAACAGCACCGCGACCGGTTGCGCGCGGATCTGTTCCTCGCGTCGGACGGACCGCGCTTGCGCGCCCACCAGCCCACGCTGTTCCTGGGCAGTCGCGGTGCGTTCAACTTCGAACTGGCGGTGGCGGCCCGCGCGGGGGGCCATCACTCCGGCAACTGGGGCGGTCTGCTTTCCAATCCGGGCACGGTGCTGGCCAATGCGATCGCGTCGCTGGTCGACGCGCGCGGGCGCATCCTGGCGCCCGCGCTGCGCCCGCCACCCATTCCCGAATCCGTGCGCCGCGCACTGGCCGAGGTTGTTCCCGGCGAACCGGGCGGACCGATGATCGATCCTGATTGGGGCGAGGCAGGCCTGACGCCTGCCGAACGCGTGTTCGCATGGAACAGCCTTGAAGTGCTGGCGTTCAAGACGGGCAATCCCGACCACCCGGTCAATGCCATTCCGCCGCATGCGCGTGCGCACATGCAGCTGCGCTTCGTCGTCGGCACCGACCACACGCAACTCATGCCGGCGTTGCGCGAACATTTCGATCGCGCCGGACTGCAGCAGGTCGAAGTCACGACTGCGCCCGACACGCTGATGCCGGCCACGCGCCTTGACCCGGCACATCCATGGGCGCAGCGTGTCGCGCAATCGATCGCCGCCACGACGGGCGCGCCACCGGTGATCCTGCCGAACCTTGGCGGCTCGTTGCCCAACGACTGCTTTGCCGACGTGCTGGGCCTGCCGACCGTGTGGGTGCCGCATTCCTATCCGGCGTGCGCGCAGCATGCGCCCAACGAGCACCTGCTGGGCTCGGTTGCGCGCTCGGGGCTGGGCGTGATGGCTGGCATATTCTGGGACCTGGGGGACGCCACCGCGGCCGCAGAATACCGCGCGAGGCAGCAACGCATTCCCGTTCGATCGGGCTGAATTGACGACATCACACTGAAGGAGGCGCGATGGCGAACTACGCCACGGAACAGCTGCGCACGCTCGCGTTGGTCGGGCAGGGCGGGGCTGGCAAGACGACATTGGCGGAAGCCCTGCTGGTGAAGGCCGGCGCCGTGCCCGTTGCCGGCAGCATCGAGCGCGGGACCACCGTCAGCGACTTCGACCCTTTCGAGAAGCAATACCTGCATTCGTTGCGATCATCGCTACTGCACCTCGAAACCGGCGCCACGCGCGTGCATCTGATCGACACGCCGGGCTTTCCGGACTTCATCGGCCAGGCGATCGGCGCGCTCGATGCCGTGGAAACAGCGGCGGTCGTGATCAATGCGCAGGCGGGCATCGAGATGGTCGCCACGCGCATGATGGATCAGGCGGCGCGACGGCAGCTGTGCCGCGTGGTGGTCGTCAACAAGATCGATGGCGACAACGTCGACCTGGAGGCACTGCTCGCGGCGATCCAGGCGGCCTTCGGCAAGGAGTGCCTGCCGATCAACCTTCCCGCCGATGGCGGCAAGCGCGTGGTCGATTGTTTTTTCAATCCATCCGGCACCGCGGATTTTTCGTCGGTTGCAGCGGCGCATCGCGCGCTGGTCGACCAGGTGGTCGAAGTGGACGAGGCATTGATGGCGATCTATCTCGAGCGCGGCGAAGTGGCGCCCGAGGAATTGCATGCGCCGTTCGAGAAGGCGCTGCGCGACGGTCACCTGGTGCCGGTTTGCTTCGTGTCCGCGCGCACCGGCGCTGGAGTGGCCGAACTGCTGCAGGTGTTCGAACGCCTGCTGCCCAATCCGACCGAGGGCAATCCGCCGCGCTTTACCAAGGGCGAGGGCGCCACGGCGGTGGAATTTCATTCGCAGCCGGATCCGCAACAACACGTGCTGGCGCATGTGTTCAAGGTGGTGATGGATCCGTTTGTCGGCAAGCTCGGCATTTTCCGCGTGCATCAGGGCACGGTCACGCGCGACACGCAGCTTTTCGTCGGCGGCGGGCGCAAGCCGTTCAAGGTGGGCCATCTCTTCATGCTGCAGGGGGGCAAGAACGTCGAGATCGACCGCGCGGTTCCCGGCGATCTCGCCGCCGTGGCGAAGGTGGATGAAATCGAGTTCGACTGCGTGCTGCACGATTCGCACGACGAGGACCACATCCACATGCAGCCGCTCGAGTTCCCGACGCCGATGCATGGCGTGGCGATCGAGCCGAAGCGACGCGGCGACGAGCAGCGCATCTCCGAAGTGCTGCACCGGATGACCGCCGAGGATCCGACGCTGGTCGTCGCGCACGACACCAACCTCAACGAAACGGTGCTGTGGGGGCTGGGCGAACTGCATCTGCGCTCGGTGCTGGAGCGGATGGCGGGCCAGTTCAAGCTGGAGGTCACCACGCGGCCGCCGCGCATCCCCTATCGCGAAACGATCACGGCGGGCGCCGAAGGTCACAACCGGCACAAGAAACAAACCGGCGGCGCAGGTCAGTTCGGCGAGGTCTTTCTCAAGATCGAGCCGCTGGTGCGCGGTGCCGGTTTCGAATTCGTCAGCACGGTTAAAGGCGGGGCGATTCCGACGTCGCTGATTCCCGCGGTGCAAAAGGGCGTGGAGCAGGTGCTGGCGGCGGGACCGCTGGCGGGTTTTCCGTTGCACGATGTGCGCGTGAATGTCTACGACGGCAAATATCATCCGGTCGATTCGAAGGAGGTCGCATTCGTGGCGGCGGGACGCAAGGCGTTTCTCGATGCGATCGCCAAGGCGCGGGCCATCGTGCTCGAACCGGTCGTGGGCGTCGAGATCAATTGTCCCGCGGCCAATATCGGCGACGTGACCGGCGACCTGGCGTCACGCCGCGGGCAGGTCACGGGCACCAAGACGCTGCAGTCGGGATCGCTCGCCGTGACGGGGCAGGCGCCGCTGGCGGAACTGGAAGGTTACGCCGCGCGGATCAAGTCGATGACGGGGGGCCTGGGCGCGTGGTCGATGGAGCTGTCGCACTACGAGGCGGCGCCCCCCACCTTGCAGCAGCAGCTGGCGGCCGAATACGCGAAGCATCGGCGGCACGAGGAGGATTGATCCCCGGCCGCCGACGAATGCGCGGACGTTCAGTTGGCCCAGTGCGGCACGCACATCGCCACGCCATCCGGGCCGTAGCCTTCGGGCACCCAACCCTGTTCGATCATCGCGGCGCGTTCGCTGCGACTGGTGGTCAGTCGATGGTTGGTGTCGGCCCTGGCATTCCACAACCGGTAAACCGGCGCGAAGTCGAAGCCGCCGATCTTCATGCTCATCTCCGGGCATGACCCGGTAGCCGCGTCGGGCACCCACGCATAGAACGAGCTCGACGTTTCGTGCACGAATGCAGGATAGGTTGCCGCAACCACATCGCATTCGGCTTTGGAGGCCGACAGGAAGTGCGACGCCGGCGGGATGAAGAAGCGGCACACCGGCTGCGCTTGGGCATTCGCGGCGGCGACATGCAACACCTTGGCCGCGAAGTCGAAGGCCATGAATGCCGGCGCGTCGCCCAGGCGCTGCCAGTCGCCCGTCGTGAGCGTTTCGAGCAGCGCAATTTCAGCGGCGTCGCCGGTGACGAAATAGTGGTCGGTCCCGGCGTTGTAGTACTCGTAGACGGGAACAGGATTGTCCTTGACGTCCGGGATGGTTTCGAACAATTGCACCGCACCCGCAGGTGCCATCGTCAACGCCGACACGATGCCGGCGACGGTAACGTACCAGTTGCATGCTTTGCGCGGACCCATGATGTCTCCTCGGTGATGGCCTGCGCCACCTCCCTCCACGGGTGTCGCTGTCCATGCATCCAAGGTATGGCCCGCACCAACGAGCGTCAACGCGAATAGTCGGCCCTCGTGCTATCGACTTTTACGCACGCTTGAAGAGCTGCAGGGCCGCCGCCCGTGCCTGCGCATGGTCGACGACGGGTGCCGGATAGTCGCGGCCGATGACCACGCCCTTCGCCTGCTGGATCGTCGGCGGCACCAGCCACGGTGCGTGGATTTCCTTCGCGTCGAGCATCGCCAGTTCGGGCACGTAGCGGCGGATGAACCTGCCTTCGGCGTCGAAGCGCTGCGATTGGGTCACCGGATTGAAGATGCGAAAATAGGGTTGCGCGTCGCAGCCGGTGGAAGCGGCCCATTGCCAGCCGCCGTTGTTGGAGGCGAGATCGAAGTCGATCAGCGTGTCGGCGAAGTACTTCTCGCCCCAGCGCCAGTCCACCAGCAGATCCTTGACCAGGAACGATGCGGCAATCATCCGCAACCGGTTGTGCATGTACCCGGTGGCGTTCATTTGGCGCATCGCGGCGTCGACGATGGGATACCCCGTGGCGCCAGCGCACCACGCGGCGAAGTGCGCCGGGTCGTTGGGAAACGGAAGGTCGACATAGTCGGGCTTGAAGCTTTGGAACACCACCTGCGGGTGATGCCACAGGATCTGCGCGTAGAAGTCGCGCCAGATCAGTTCGGCGAGCCAGGTCTGCGCGCCCGCGCTGTCGGGTTCGAGCGCGAGCCGATGCGCATATGCGGCGAGTTCGCGGATCGACACCGTGCCGAAGCGCAGGTGCACCGACAGGTACGATGGTCCCTTGACCGCAGGAAAGTTGCGCGCGTCGCGATAGGCATCGATGCGATTGCGAAAATCCTCGAAGAGCTTCGAGCCGCCCGCCATGCCGCAGGCAACCCCAAGCGCCGCGAGGTTGGTGCGGGCAAAGCCCATCGCTTCCAACGCCGGCAAGGCCGTGTGGTCGGGCGCGGATGCGAGGCCGCCGGTATATTTCGCCACCGGATAGGACTTGAGGTGAAACGGCGTCACCGTCCGCAGCCACGCATTCCTGTACGGCGTGAACACGGAGAACGGGCTGCCCGATTGCGTCAGGATCTCGGCGCGCTCGAAGATCACCTGGTCCTTGAAGGTGTGGAACGCGATGCCCCGGTCGGCGAGCGCATGTGCCACGGCGGCATCGCGGTCCTGGGCCGCCGGTTCGTAATCGTGGTTGGCAAATACGGCGTCGACGTTGAGGTTGGCCGCCAGCGCCGGGATGGCGTCGCGGGCCATCGCATGGCGGACGATCAGCCCGCCACCCGATCGGGTCAGCGCCGCGCGCAGCTGCACGACCGCTTCCCAGATGAACTCGACCCGGCGGTCGTCCGCGCGCGGCAGCGCATCGAGAATTTCGCGATCGAACACAAAGACGCAGTGGACGGCACGGGCGCGGCGCAGCGCATGGTAGAGCGCTGCGTGGTCGAAATCGCGCAGGTCGCGGCGAAACCATACCAGCGCCCGGTCGTAGTCGGGCGCAGCGGCGGGGGAGGTGGAGCTTGGCATCGGGACGGGTGGGGCGTGGCAGGTGAGTGGCAGACAAGCCCGCCGATTGTGGCGCACCCCCCTACCGTTTACAATTCGACGCCATGGAAGATTCCGTCAATCTCACCGACCACTTCCTGATTGCCATGCCGGCCATGGCCGATCCGCGCTTCGCGCACACGCTCACCTACGTGTGCGAGCACAACAAGGATGGCGCGCTGGGCATCGTGATCAACAAGCCGATCGACATGACGCTTTCGGCACTGTTCGAGCAGATCGAGGTGCCGCTGGCCGACGATGTGCTGCGCACCGCGCCCGTCCATTTCGGTGGCCCGGTCCAGACCGATCGGGGCTTTGTCCTGCACCGCCCGCTGGGCAACTGGCAGTCCACGCTGGCGATCAGCGACGACCTCGGCCTCACCACGTCGAAGGATGTCCTCGAAGCCGTCGGGCGCGGGGATGGTCCCAGGGACGTATTCGTGTCGCTCGGCTATGCGGGCTGGTCGGCCGGACAGCTCGAGCAGGAGTTGGCACAGAACGCGTGGCTGACGGTGGCGGCGGATGCCGGCATTCTGTTCGACCTGCCGGCCGAGCGCCGGCTACCCGCGGCGATGCAGCTTCTCGGCATCGATTTCTCGCGCCTGTCCGAAGACGTCGGGCACGCGTGATCCGGGGCCGTGACGCGTCCCCTCGCCACGGTGCTGGCGTTCGATTTCGGCACGCGCCGCATCGGCATGGCCATTGGCAACACGCTCACCGGCAGCGCCCGGGAACTGGCCACGCTCGACGAGCCGCGCGAGGCGCAGCGGTGGGAGGCGATTGCCAACGTCGTCGCGGAATGGCAGCCGCAGATCCTGGTGGTGGGCGTGCCGGTTCACGCCGATGGCACGCCGCATGCGATGACGGCGCATGCCGCAGCCTTCGCGCAGCGTTTGCGCTCGACCTTTGCCCTCGTGGTGGAGACCGCCGACGAGCGCCACACGACGCAGGCCGCGCAGGCGGAGATCGTCGATGCGCGGGGGGGGCGGAAAGCCCGCGAATCCCGCGACGCGGTGGCTGCCCGGCTGATCCTGCAGGGATGGCTCGATGAACGCGCCCGCGCCGATTCCTGACGCCGAGGTCCTGCTGGCGCGCCTGGCCGAGCGCATGCGTCCCGCCGTGGCCTTCGACGCCGCGTTCGTCGGCATCTATTCGGGCGGCGCCTGGCTGGCGGAACGCCTGGGCACGATGATCCCCGGCAACCATCCGGTGGGTTTCATCGACGTGTCGTTCTACCGCGATGACTATTCGACCACCGGCCTCAAGGCCAAGAGCCGGCGCACCGAGCTGCCCTTCGATGTCGATGGCGCCACCATCGTGCTGATCGACGACGTGCTGTTCACCGGGCGCAGCGTGCGCGCGGCGATCAACGAGCTGTTCGATTTCGGCCGCCCCGCAGTCATCGAACTTGCGGTGCTGGTCGATCGCGGCGGCCGCGAGCTGCCGTATGAGCCCACCTATTGCGGCGAGCGTCTGGCCGTGGCCCGTGACCTGTCGATCGTGCTCTCGCGTGACGGTGCAATGCTGCGTCTTGCAGTCGAGGCGGCGTAATCATGACGATCTCGCCACGGTCGCAACTCCGATGATCGCCACCCGCAATCCGCAACTCGATGCCCAGGGCGCGCTGACGCACCTGCTGACACTGGAAGGGCTGCCCGCGGAGGTGATCACCGGCATCCTCGATACGGCGGAACCGTTTGTGTCGATTGCCGAGCGCGAAGTCAAGAAGGTACCGCTGCTGCGGGGCAAGGCAGTATTCAACCTGTTCTTCGAGAATTCGACACGCACCCGCACCACGTTCGAGATCGCCGCCAAGCGGCTGTCGGCGGATGTGATCAACCTCAACATCGGCGCGTCGTCCACCAGCAAGGGCGAGACGCTGCTCGACACGGTTGACAACCTCGTCGCGATGGACGCTGATATCTTCGTCGTCCGCCACTCGCAGTCCGGTGCGCCGCACCTCATCGCCCAGCATCTGAACGCGCATGGCCGCAACCACGTGCACGTGGTCAATGCGGGCGACGGCCGCCATGCGCATCCCACGCAGGGCCTGCTCGATCTCTACACGATCCGGCATTACAAGCGCGATTTCCGCAACCTCACCGTGGCGGTGGTCGGCGACGTGCTGCATTCACGCGTCGCGCGCTCGCTGATCCACGGCCTCACCACGCTGGGCACACCCGAGGTGCGGGTGATCGGCCCCAGGACGCTGCTGCCCGCGCGTGTGGAGGCGCTGGGCGTGCGGGTGTTCCACGACATGCGCGAAGGCTTGCACGGTTGCGACGCCGTGGTGATGCTGCGCCTGCAGAATGAGCGGATGAAGGGCGCATTTCTGCCGTCGGCAGGCGAGTATTTCAAGCACTACGGCTTGACGGAGGAAAAGCTCGCGGTGGCCAAGCCCGACGTGATCGTGATGCACCCGGGGCCGATGAATCGCGGCGTGGAGATCGACTCCGCGGTGGCCGATGGCGCACGCAGCGTGATCCTGCCGCAGGTCACGTTCGGCATCGCGGTGCGGATGGCGGTGATGAGCATCATCGCGGCCAACGGATGAGCGCCTGTCAATGAAGATCGCCATCAACAACGGCCGGCTGGTGGACCACGCGAGCGACCTCGATCGCGTCGCGTCGCTGTATGTCGCCGCAGGCCGCATCGTCGCCGTAGGCGACGCCCCCGACGGCTGGCATGCCAACCGCGTGCTCGATGCGAAGGGACTCGTGGTTGCGCCCGGGTTGGTCGACCTCGCGGCGCGCCTGCGCGAACCCGGTTTCGAATACAAGGCCACGCTCGAGTCCGAGCTCGGCGCGGCGGTGGCCGGTGGCGTGACCAGCCTAGCGTGTCCGCCCGATACCGATCCGCCGCTTGACGAACCCGGTCTCGTGGAGATGCTCAAGTTCCGCGCTCGCTCGCACAATCAGGCCCATGTCTATCCGGTGGGCGCGCTTACGGTGGGCCTGCAAGGCACCACGCTCACGGAAATGGGCGAGCTGTCCGAAGCGGGTTGCGTGGCGTTCTCGCACGCGGACGTGCCGCTGATGGACACGCAATTGTTGCGCCGGGCGATGCAATACGCGTCCACGTTCGGCTATCGCGTGTGGCTGCGGCCCGGCGATCCGTACTTGAGCCGCGGCGGTGTCGCCCACGACGGCGAAGTGGCCACGCGGCTCGGGCTGCCCGGCATTCCTGCGATTGCGGAAACCATCGCGCTGGCCACGATCCTCGCGCTGGCCCGGGAGACGGGCGTGCGACTGCACGTCGGCCGGCTGTCTGCTGCAGGCAGCGTGCAGATGATCCGCGTCGCAAAAGCGGACGGGCTGGCGGTCACCTGCGACGTGGCCATCCATCATCTGCACCTGTGCGATCTTGACATCGGCTGGTTCGATGCCAATGCGCACTTGGTGCCGCCGCTGCGCACGTCGAGCGATCGCGCCGCGCTGCGCGCGGGGGTCGTCGACGGCACCATCGATGCCATCTGCTCCGATCACGCGCCGGTGGACGACGATGGCAAGCTGGTACCTTTCGGCGAAGCCGAACCCGGCGCGACCGGACTGGAATTGCTGTTGCCCCTCACGCTGAAATGGGCGCAGGAAGAGCGCGTGCCGCTGACGATAGCCCTGCGCCGCATCACGGCTGCGCCCGCCGGCATTCTCGGCGTGGAGGCGGGCTCGCTGGCGCTGGGCCGGCCGGCGGATCTGTGCATCTTCGATCCGGAAGCATGGTGGAAGGTCGAACGCGGCGCGCTGAAGAGCCAGGGCAAGAACACGCCGTTTCTGGGTCTCGAGGTGCCAGGGCGCGTGCGCTATACATTGGCGGGGGGGCAGCTTGTCCACGAAACCTGAACCACCCGCGGGATTCGCGGCCGCCGTGACGCCGGTGACGGCGCAGGTGATCATCACCTCTGCAACGGGTCTGGTCGCCGGCGATGTGAGCGTGCCGACGAACGATGGCGCGATACCGGCGTACCGCGCGATGCCCGCAACCGACGGCCCGTTTCCGGTGATCCTCGTCGTGCAGGAAATCTTCGGCGTGCACGAGCACATCAAGGATGTGTGCCGGCGGCTCGCCGCCCACGGCTATTTCGCCGTCGCGCCGGAACTGTATGCACGGCAGGGCGATGCGTCGACATACACGGACGTTCCGAAGCTTATCGCGGACATCGTTTCCAGGGCGCCCGATGCGCAGGTGATGCCCGACCTCGATGCTGCCGTCGCATGGGCAGCCAGCACCGGCCAGGCGGACCCGGCGCGGCTCGGTATCACCGGCTTCTGCTGGGGGGGTCGCGTCGTGCATATGTACGCAGCCCACAACCCGGACGTGCGTGCTGCCGTGGCGTGGTACGGCCCCACGGCGCGCGCTTATGCCGCAGGCGACAGGACGCCGCTGGACGTGGCGACACAGATCAAGTGCGCGGTGCTGGGCCTGTACGGTGGCGCCGATGGCGGCATTCCCAACGACACCGTGGAAAAGATGTTCGCAGCGCTCAAAGCGTCGGGCAACACGCAGTCGGACTTTGTGATCTATCCGGATACGCCGCACGCGTTCTTCGCGGACTATCGCCCCAACTATCGCCAGCCGCAGGCCGACGACGCGTGGAACCGGATGCTCGCGTGGTTCAAGGCCAACCTCGCCTGAGCGCGTGGCCGGCACGGGTTGCGCCCGTGCCACCTCGTGGTGCTACAGCCCGGCGAAGTGTCCGGCGATGGCGCCCGCGGTGGTGATCCAGGTCGTGTCGCGGTGTGCCGAGATGTGCGCCAGCGCACGCCGCAACTGGCGCAGCCGGAACGGCTGACCCACGATGTACGTGTGCAGCGCGATGCCCATCACCAGCGATGTTGTTGCCGCCTGGTCGCGCATCTCGTCGAACTGGTCAACGATCATGTCGGCGAATTCGGCGGCGCTGGCGCGACGTGACACGATGGCATTCGAGTCGTTCAACTCCTGCGGGTACGGCACGGCGAGAATGCGCCCGCCGCGCGTCTTGAGCCAGAGGGGCTGGTCGTCGGCGCACCAGTCGAGGAGGTAGCTGAAGCCGGCTTCGTGCAGCAGGTCGGGCGTGACGGGGGTCTCGGCGATCCACGGTCCCAGCCAACCGGCCGGCGCGCGGCCCTCGTGCCTGCGTATCGTGGCGGCAACGGTGTCGAGCAATTGTCGTTCCGCCGCCTCGCCGAGCCCGCTCTGCGCTTCGGAATTGGTCCGGCCATGCGCGGCAATTTCGTCGCCGCGTGCCCGGTACGCCGCCACCAGCTCCGGACAGTGCTCATACAGCGCGGAATTGACGAGCAACGAGACCGGCATCTGCAGTTGCGTGAAGAGGTCGAGCAATCGCCACGCGCCCACGCGATTGCCGTAATCGCGCCACGAATGGTTGAGCACATCGTGCGCGTCCAATGCCGGCACCAGCTGCTCGGTGAGGCCCTCGCCAAACGCATAGTGCTCGACATTGAGCGCAACGTAGACCGCGAGGCGCTTGCCGCCCGGCCACGCGAAGGGTTCACGTTGCGTGATGGGGGCGTACGGAAATCGGCCGTGCTGTCGCAACATGCGTGAGCCTCGGTGAAGTGGTAGTTGCTGCGTGCTAGCGGGCAGCGGGCGGGAGCTTGCCGGCGAACGCGCGCACGATGGCTTCGTCGACGTCGACCAGCTCGCGCCCCGAGGGTGACGCATAGCTTCCCGTTTGCGGCTTGGGCAGGTTCATGCGCACCAGC
>JANMCS010000524.1:0-8520 GCA_031361405.1 Betaproteobacteria bacterium | reverse complement strand
GCCATCCCGTAGTGCGGCGGATTCGAGCGCGCGCAGCGTCGTGGTGCCCACGGCGACCACCGCGCCGCCGCGCGCCCGCGCCGCGGCAATCGCGGCAATCGTTTCATGCGGCAGGCTGTAATGCTCGGTATGCATACGGTGCAATGCGAGGTCATCATGCTTGACCGGCGCAAACGTGCCGGCGCCGACGTGCAGCGTCACGAACGCGCGCTCGACGCCGCGCGCGGCGAGCGCCGAGAACGTGGTCTCGTCGAAATGCAGTCCGGCAGTCGGCGCGGCGACGGCGCCCGGTGCGCGCGCGTATACCGTCTGATAGCGCGCGTCGTCCGCGGCATCCGGCCCGCGCCCGATGTAGGGCGGCAGCGGAATCTCGCCGTGCGTCTCGAGCCATGCCAGCAACGGGCCGGTGCCATCGAAACGCACATGGTGCAAGCGGTCGTCGCGCGAGAGCATCGTGGCCGTGGCGCCGCCGGCGAGCTTCAACGTGCTGCCCGGATGCGGCGCGTGGCTGGCGCGCAGCTGCACCCACGCTTCGGCATCACCGACAACTCGTTCGAGCATGATCTCGACCTTGCCGCCGGTGGATTTTTCCGCACGGATGCGCGCCTTGATCACGCGCGTGTCGTTCCCGATGAGGAGATCGCCCGGCTGCAGCAGCGCCGGCAGGTCGATGAACTGCCGGTCGCGGTCCGCATGAACGCCGACGTCGAGCAGGCGGCTGCCCGAGCGCTGTGCGGAAGGCGTCTGCGCAATCAGCGCCGGCGGCAGCGCATAGTCGAAATCGGCCAGCGTGTAGGCGCGGGTCACGGTACGGCCTTGTGGATGGACCACGCGCGGGCAACGCCTCGCGTGGATGGTGCCGGGAGGGGGACTCGAACCCCCACGATATCTCTACCGGCGGATTTTGAGTCCGCTACGTCTACCAGTTCCGTCATCCCGGCGCTTGCGGCACGGTCGGGGCGCACTCCATGAGCATTGCCCGACGGCGACAAAGTCGTCATTATCGCAAAAAAACCGTCCCCACGCCGTGCGCCTGCCGCGCGGCCCCGCGCCGTGGCCTCCGTTCGCAACATCCTGTTCATCATGTGCGACCAGCTGCGGCGCGATCACCTGTCGTGCTATGGCGGTCGCGTGCCCACGCCGCATCTCGACGCGCTGGCCGCGCGCGGCGTGCGCTTCGACCACGCCTACGTGCAGTCCGGCGTATGCGGGCCGTCGCGCATGTCGTTCTACACCGGCCGCTACATGAGCTCGCACGGTGCCACGTGGAACCGCGTGCCGCTGTCCGTGGCGCAAACTACGCTGGGCGACCACCTGCGGGCGGCAGGCCGGTCGGTGGCGCTTGCCGGCAAGACGCACGTGATGCCGGATGAGGCGGGCTGCGCGCGGTTGGGCATTGCGGCCGATTCCCTGCGCGGCATCCTGCTGCGCGCCGGAGGCTTCGACGAGATCGACCGCTACGACGGGCACACGCCGCCCGGTCCCGAATCGGGCTATGCCGATTGGCTTCGCGCGCGCGGCTATGCCGGGGCCGACCCATGGACCGAATACGTCATCGCTGTCGAGGCGGGTGGTGAGGTCCGCTCCGGCTGGCAGATGCGCAACGTGCACCTGCCGTCACGGGTGCGCGCCGAAGATTCGGAGTCGCCGTACATGACCGGCGTGGCGCTCGACTGGATTGCCGCGCAGGGCGAGGCGCCATGGGCGCTGCACCTGTCGTACGTCAAGCCGCACTGGCCCTACGTCGCGCCCGCGCCCTGGCACGCGCTGTTTCGCGGTGGCGACACCGGGCCCATCGTGCGCAGTCCGCAGGATGGCACTGCGGCCGAACACCCGGTGCTGCACGCGTATCGCCAGCACGACGAGTGCCTGTCCTTCGCGCGTGCAGAGGTGGCCCGGCAGGTGCGCCCCGCGTACATGGGACTCGTGGCGCAGGTCGACGCCGAGATTGGCCGGTTGCTCGACGCGCTTGCGCAGGCGGGACGCCTCGACGACACGCTGATCGTCTTCACCGCGGACCACGGCGAATTCCTGGGCGATCGGGGCCTGGGCGAAAAGGAACTCTTCTTCGACGAAGTGGTGCGCGTGCCGTTCATCGTGGTCGATCCCGATCCGCGCGCCGACGCCACGCGCGGCACCGTCGAGGAGCGCTTCGTCGAGGCCATCGACGTCGTGCCCACGTGCCTGGCCGCGCTGAACCTGCCTGTTCCGGCGCACCAGGTGGAGGGCTGCTCGCTGCTGCCACTGCTGCGTGGCGAGGCCATCGCGTCGTGGCGCGAATGCGCTGTCAGCGAACTCGACTACGGCATGCGCCGCGCGCGTCGGGTGCTCGGCCGTCCGGTGGACGCCTGCCGGGCGGTGATGCTGCGCACGCGCGAATGGAAGTACGTGCACTGGCAGGGCCTGCGCCCGCAACTCTTCCATGTGCAGGACGACCCGCTGGAATTGTGCGACCTTGGCGCAGCGGCCGGCCTGGAGGCCGTGCACGCCACGATGCGCGCGCGACTGTTCGAATGGATGGCGCAGCGCAAGATCCGCGTGACGGCCTCCAACGAGGAGGCGGAGCTGCGCACCGATGCCCACCGCCGCCACGGCATCGAAATCGGCATCTGGTAGCGCGCCTTTGCTGCGGCTGCGGCCGGCCGCTCAGACGTGCAGGAACGCCATCGTGGCCAGCACCGCGCCGGTGATCGCCGTGGCGAACGCACCCCATTGCAGCCAGCGCTTGCGCGTCAGCAAGGTGATGGCCGCAAGAGAAATGGCGATCTGCACCAGCGTCATCGCCTGCGCCCAGCGGTGGTGGACGTGCATGGCCGCTTCGCTCTTGCCGTCGGCGTCCTTGCTCGACTGTTCCAGCGCTTCGGCCTTTTTCTGGATCTCCTTCTTCTCGTCGGAATAGCGCTTGGCCTCGCTGCGATAGCGCTCGACGTCCGCCCCCGAGGCGAGCGTGGCGCCGAGTTCGGCCAGGTTCTGCTTGTTGCTCTTGGCCTGGTAGAAATTCCACTGGTCCGAGGCCTCGGTCTTCTTGATCGCGGCCTCGTTCTTGTAGAGCAGCGCGTCGACCTGCGTGGTGCCGCCCTGGTAGGCGAAGATCGCGCCGACGGTGGCGAGGACGGCCGTCATGACGGCAATGCGTCCGGCAAAATTGTCGCCGGATTGGGCCTGGTGCTCGACTTCATGATCGTGCGGTCCGTGGACGTGGAATTCGCTGCCAGACATGACGGGTTCCTTTCAGTGGGCGGGGAGTGTGCCGGAAGGCGGAGCGGGACGCACGCGGCGCCAGGTGACGAAACAATAATCGAGGCCATTGGCATGCATGCGGGCGCTGCGCTCCGTTGCCTGCCATTGCGCGCGATCGAAGGCTGGAAAGTGCGTGTCGCCCGCAACATCGATGTCGATTTCGGTGAGGAAGAGCGCATCCGCGTGGGGCAGCGCCAGCGCGTATATTTCGCCGCCACCGATGCAGAAGACGGGCCGGGGCAGGCGCACGCACGCCAACGCCGCCGGGAACGACGACACCACCTCGGCACCCGTCGCGACCAGGCCGGCGCGACCGGATACCACGATGTTCTGCCGGTCGGGCAATGCGCGCGGCAACGAGTCCCACGTGCGGCGCCCCATGATCACCGCGTGCCCGGTCGTCAGCGCGCGGAAGCGCCGCATGTCGTCAGGGAGCCGCCACGGCAGCGTATTGGCGGCCCCGATGACCCCATGGCGCGCCACGGCCGCGATCAGCACCAGCGTGGGCGGGTCGACGGCGGGCAAGGCCGCAGGGGTGGGGGCGGTCAATTGGGAGTTCGGAAAAAGGGGGGGGCACCGCGGCGGCGGCGCCGCGGCGTGAGGCGGCTGCCGTCGCTCGCGGGCGGCGCACCGTCGAGGCCGATGCCATAATGCGACGAATTATAGCCGCGGTCGCCAACGCGTGTATTACCCACGCTCATTCCTCAAGTTCATCCTGCTGGGCTTCCTGCTCGTCAGCTTGCCGCTCATTTATGCGCTGGCCGAACTCGTGCTGTCGCTCGACCGGCTGGCCACGCAAAGCCGCGAGGAAGTCCTGCAGGCGGCGCAGGCCGGCCGCTCCAGCCGCCTGCTGTTCGAGCAGGCCACGACGCTGGAACGCCTGGCAAGGCAGCAGATCATTCTCGAGGACCCGGCGCTATTGGAAGACTATGCGCGGGTTCGCGTCGAATTCCTCCGGACCACGCAGCAGCTGTCACTGCTGCCGCTCGAGGCACCCCAACTGGGCGCACTGGATAAACTGCGCCTGCGCGAGGGCACGTTGTTCGAGAAATTGCAAAGTCCACAGCGGCCTACGAATGCCGTCGTCGAGCTTGCGGACGGCTATGCCGGTCTGGTCGACCAGTCGCAGGCAATGCTCACCGCCACCAACCAGATGAC
The DNA here is from genome assembly GCA_031361405.1 of Betaproteobacteria bacterium. Classification (GTDB taxonomy): domain Bacteria; phylum Pseudomonadota; class Gammaproteobacteria; order Burkholderiales; family Casimicrobiaceae; genus VBCG01. The sequence continues at coordinate 4,122 of JANMCS010000524.1, read as the reverse complement.
ACAGCGTGCGGTCGAGCGGCTGCAGGACACGGCGGCACAAGGCCGGGAAAAGTGGCTCTACCTGACGCTGGCGACGATCGCCATCGCGCTGGCGCTCGCGATCGTGTTCGCCGTGCTGATCGCGCGGCCCATCCGTCAACTCGACCAGGCCATCCGGCAAATGGGCACGGCCGACTTCGCGCATGCGATCGAGGTCAACGGGCCGCAGGACCTGCGCTACGTCGGCCAGCGGCTGGAGTGGCTGCGCACCCGCCTGCGTGATCTCGAGCAGCAGCAGAATCGCTTCCTGCGCCATGTGTCGCACGAACTCAAGACGCCGTTGACCGCAGTGCGCGAAGGCGCGGAGCTGCTGCGCGACAACGTCGGTGGTCGCCTCACGCCCGAGCAGAAGGAAATCGTGCGCATCGTCCGCGAAAACACGCTGTCGCTGCAGAAGTTGATCGAGGACCTGCTGACCTGGCACCAGACGCGCGCCATGGAACCCAACACGCTCGGTCCGGTGCCGCTGCATGAGATCGTGCAACGCGTGCTGCGCGAACAGAAGCTCGCCGCTGTCGCGCGGCTGCTCACGATCCAGACGGACATTCCCGCGCTGACGGTCGTGGGCGACGCCGAGAAGATCCGCACGATGATCGACAACCTGATGTCGAACGCGATCAAGTATTCGCCGCGCTCGGGCACCATCGAGATCACCGTGCGCACGCAGGACGGCTTCGCCCAGCTCGACGTCGCCGACCACGGCCCCGGTGTCCCAACCATGGAACGCGAGCGGGTGTTCGATTCGTTCTATTCCGGCAAGGCGCCGGTGGACGGCAAGGTCAAGGGTTCGGGCCTGGGTCTTGCCATCGCCCGCGAATACGCGCTGGCGCATGGTGGAAGGATCGAGGTGCTTGACCGCAGCGATGGCGGCAAGGGCGTGTGCTTCCGGTTGTCGCTGCCGCTGGTGCAGGGGGCGGCGGGCGCCGGGGTTGCCCGCGCGCGCACCGTGCAGCCGGTGGCCGCCGGGAGGCCCGAGTGATGTCGGCGTACCGTCGCACGGTTGCGCTGCTCGCACTGGCAACGCTGGCGGGCTGCGCCTCGTTGCCGCCACCGGTCATTGTCACCCCCGAGGAAGAGTACGAGCCGGAGCGGGTGCAGGTGCCCACGCCACTGATTGAGTATCCGCCAATCGAGCCGGTGGAGCCGCCCGTCACGGGTCCCGTGGCCGCAGCGCCGGTGCCCGAGGCGCCAGGCAACGCATCCCCGCCAGTGGCGGTGGCCATGGCCGCACCTTCGCTCACGCCGGCGCCGGCAGCGCGCGAAACCGTGATCGAGGACACGGAATTGATCCTGCTGCTCGCTGACCTGCAGCGGTACGGCAATTTCGGACCCGACGAGGTGCGCCGGGAAATCACGACGATGACCGCTGTGCTAGGGCGCCAGCGTACGGACGCCAACCGGATCCGCCTGGCGGTGTTGTACACGCTGTCGCGCGCCACGCCGCAGGAAGACCAGCGTGCGCTGCAATTGCTCGAAAACGTGTCGAAGAGCAATCCGGGATCGCCCGCGGTCAAGACGCTGGCGCTCGTGCTGCAGGTGCAAATCACCGGCCGCCAGCGGGCGGTGCGCGACGAACAGCAGAAGGCGGACGCGGCCCTGCAAAAACTCGAGGCGCTGCGGCAGATGGAACGCAGCCTGCTGCGGGAACGCGCGCGCAGCGGCGGCGGCGGGGGAAGCAGCGGCGGTGGCGGCGGCAGCAGCGGCGGTAGCGGCGGAGGCAGTGGTGGCGGCGGCAACTGATTCACACAAAAGGCAGACAACGCGATGAGCACCGGCGACATCCTTCTGGTCGATGACGATCCCGACCTGCTGAAACTGATCAGCCTGCGCCTGACATCGGCGGGCTATCGCGTACGCACGGCGGAAAGCGGCGAGACGGCGCTGGCGGCCATCGCCGTGCAGCGGCCGTCGGTGGTGGTCACCGACCTGCGCATGCCCGGCATCGACGGGCTGCAGTTGTTCGACGCGATCAATCGCCAGCATGCGGGTTTGCCCGTGCTGATCCTGACCGCGCACGGCACCATCCCTGATGCCGTGGCGGCCACGCAGCGTGGCGTGTTCGGATTCCTGACCAAGCCCTTCGACAGCCAGGACCTGCTGGCCAAGGTGGCCTCGGCGCTGAAGCTTTCGGGGCACGACGCCGGGCGCGGGGATTCGGGTATCGGCGAGTGGCGCGAAGGCATCATCACGCGCAGTCCGGTGATGGAGGACCTGTTGCGGCAGGCCAAGCTCGTGGCCGATTCGGACGCCAGCGTCCTGATCTACGGCGAATCCGGCACCGGCAAGGAATTGCTGGCACGCGCCATCCATCGTGCCAGCCCGCGCCGCGACCGTCCGTTCATCGCTGTCAATTGCGGCGCGATACCCGGCGATCTGCTGGAGTCCGAGCTCTTCGGCCACGCGCGCGGCGCGTTCACTGGTGCCGTGCAGGCGCACAAGGGCCTGTTCCAGGCGGCCGACGGCGGCACGTTGCTGCTCGACGAGATCGGGGACATGCCGCTGGGGTTGCAGGTGAAGCTGCTGCGCGTGCTGCAGGAGGGCGAGGTGCGCCCGGTCGGCTCCACGCAGTCCATTCCGGTGGACGTGCGCGTGGTGTCGGCCACGCATCGCGACCTCGACGCGCACAAGGCGTCCGGGCAGTTCCGCGAGGACCTCTACTACCGGCTCAACGTGGTTTCGTTGCGGTTGCCGCCGCTGGCCGAACGGCGCGAAGACATCCCGGTGCTGGCCGGACATTTCCTGCGCAGCCTGGCGGAGCGCTATCGCAAGCCCCCACCCAGCCTCGCGCCGGATGCCGTGGCGCTGCTGGTGGCAGCACCGTGGCCCGGCAACGTGCGCCAACTCCTCAACCTGCTGGAGCAGGCGCTGGCGCTCACCACCACCACGGTGATTCCCGCAACGCTCGTCCAAAGCGCGTTGAAGGAAGACGCGGCGGCGCTGGTGCCCTTCGAGGAGGCGCGCAAGTCCTTCGAACGGGACTACCTGGTGCGTCTGCTCAAGATCACCGGCGGCAATGTCACGCAAGCCGCGCAACTGGCGAAGCGCAACCGGACCGAATTCTACAAGCTGCTGCAGCGCCACAGCCTCGAGCCGGCGATGTTCAAGGAAGCCAAGACCTGACGGCAGCTTACGCGCGATGCACCATTGCGATGTCGTGAACCGGCGACAGCGAAAAGTGCCTGTATTCATGCAGTTGATGCTGTTGTCATTCGGCGCGTCGGCAAACCGCGACAACTGCAGCCATCGGATGTGCGGCGACGCAGCGTTATCAACGCGCGAGTCCGCTATTTCCTGCACTATGGGGTGAGCGACAACCCGCCGCATTCTCGCGCGGCACCAGCATTGTGGCATGTGCCTTGCTTGTGGATATGCATGCAGTCGAGTCGGTATCCATCAAGGAAAGGTCATGGACCTGTTCGCACCCGAGTTCTCCCAGTTCTGGCTTGCCGGTAACGCCCCGCGCCCGCTCGAAACAGTGGCCGCGATGCGTGAAGTCGACACGACGGCGCAACAGGCCGCGATGCAGGAACTGGTCGAGCGGGTCAACGCCGCGCGCTCCGTGGTCTGACCCCACCCGACTGCCTCCGGACGGCGTTCGTCCGGCCCCCTGGAGTGGGTCAAGTCTCCAGCAGGTCCCCCTTGCCCGCTTCGTTCCTCCCGGCGGGCATTTTTTTTGGACGCTGGAAGCGTGTCCCGCCGGGCACCTGCAGCAACCCGATCAAGCCCAACGAAAATACGGCGACCGTGGCGGCGAAGGCAAACAGTGCCGGCGGACCGCGATGGTCTAGCACCCACGCACCGAGCATGGGCGCCACCAGGATCATCGCGTTCTGCCAGGACTGCACCCGCCCCGAAACCGCGCCGACCGCCGTCGGAAAATGCGTGGTCATGTAGACGTTCAAGGCAATGGCGTAGCACGCCGCACGCCGCGCCCGTAGCCGCCGCCACGCTTGCGCGCTGGCACCGGCGCTATATCGCCACCGGCGCCTTGAGCGCGGGGTGGTACTGGTAATCGGCGAATTCGATGTCGTCGTAGGTGTAGTCGAAAAGCGTGGCCGGGCGGCGCTGCAGCACCAGGCGCGG
>JANMCS010000498.1:0-2441 GCA_031361405.1 Betaproteobacteria bacterium | reverse complement strand
ACGCGCCTTCTGGGCGGCTTCGGGAGGATGCGCGGCGGCATGCGCCTCGCGGAATTCAGTACAACGTTGCACGACTACTGGCGACGGTGGCAGGAGGACCTCAACGAAGTGCTGCCGCCGTTCAAGGTCGAGGTCACGCAGCGGCTGCTGCGGGTGCGGCTCGTGCGCATCGGCACGGGCTTGAACGGCGGCACGCTCATCTACCTCGAGGACCTGGGCCGCGCCCAGACCGAAGCGCAGCAGATGAAGCTCGCGGCCATGGGCCGGCTGACGGCCTCGATCGCGCACGAGGTGCGCAACCCGCTGTCTGCCATCAACCAGGCGTCGCAACTGCTGGAGGAGGATGGCGCCGTGGCGCCCGAAGGCGCGCGTCTCCTCGGCATGATCCGCAATAACGCGAAGCGCATCGACCGCATCGTCGGCGAAGTGCTGCAGTTGAACCGCCGCGACCGGCAGCAGCCCGAAGTGGTGGTGATCGGCGATTTCATCCGCACGCTCACCGACGAGATCCAGGAAGCGGAGCACATGCCGCCCGGCGGCGTGACGATCCAGATCCCCGATGATCTTCTGATCATCTTCGATCGCGGTCATCTCAACCAGATCATGTGGAATCTCGTGCGCAATGCGTGGCAACACTGCCAGAAGCGCGTAGGCAGCATCCGCATCGTCGCGCGCGCCGGCTACATGGGCGACGCCGTGATCTGTGAATTGAACGACGATGGTCCCGGCATTCCCGCCGAGCTGCGGCCGCAGATCTTCGAGCCGTTTTTCACGACCCGTCCCGGAGGCACGGGGCTGGGTCTCTACATCGCACGCGAGCTTGCCGATGCCAACGGCGCGGCACTCGAATTGCTGCCCAAAGGACCCGGCGCGCACTTTCGCATGACGTTGAAGCGCGCGCTGCCACCGGATCGTCCGGCATGAAAATCCCTACCGAGCTGGCGCAGGAGGCGTACGCATGAGCAGACGAATTCGCGGACAACCCAAGGTGCTCGTCGTAGACGACGAGCCCGATTTGCTGGAACTGCTCGAACTCACGTTGTCGCGGATGGGTCTCGACACGTCGCGCGCCGAAACCGTGGGCGAGGCCATTCGCCTCCTCGACAAGGAAGCCTTCGACCTGTGCCTCACCGACATGCGCCTGCCCGACGGCGAGGGCCTGCGAGTGGTCGAACATATCCACCAGAAGGGACTCGACGTACCCGTGGCCGTGATCACCGCGTTCGGCAGTGCCGAAAACGCCGTGGCCGCCCTCAAGGCCGGCGCCTTCGACTATCTGTCGAAGCCGGTGGCGCTCGAGCAGTTGCGCGCGCTGGTCAAGCAGGCATTGAAGGTGCCGGAAAAGGTGCAGCCCGCGAGCTCGTACCAGTTGCTGGGCGAGTCGCCGGCGATGCTGCAGGTGCGCGGCCTGATCGAGCGCCTCGCCAAGAGCCAGGCGCCCGTGTTCATCAACGGCGAATCGGGCAGCGGCAAGGAGTTGGCGGCGCGGACGATCCACCTGAACGGGCCGCGCGGCGAGCTGCCCTTCGTGGCCGTCAACTGCGGCGCGATTCCCGAGAACCTGATGGAAAGCGAATTCTTCGGCTATCGCAAGGGCGCGTTCACCGGCGCCGAAGCCGACCGCGACGGGTTTTTCCAGGCCGCCAACGGCGGCACGCTGTTTCTCGATGAAGTGGCGGACCTGCCGTTGCCGATGCAGGTGAAACTGCTGCGCGCGATCCAGGAAAAGAAGGTGCGCAAGGTCGGCGCCACGCAGGAAGAGCCGGTGGACGTGCGCATCATCAGCGCCACGCACAAGAAGCTGGGTGCGCTGGTCGAGTCCGGGCACTTCCGGCAGGATCTCTACTATCGCCTGCACGTGATCGACCTCGGCATGCCGTCCTTGCGCGAAATGGGCGAGGACATCCCGCTGATCGCCAACGCCATCCTCGCCAAACTCACGCGCGGCACCACGGCGCAGCTGCTGCCCGAGGCCGCCAAGGCGCTCGCGCAGTATCCGTTTCCAGGCAACGTGCGCGAGCTGGAGAATATTCTCGAGCGCGGACTTTCGCTGGCGGCGGATCCCGAAAACATCACCGCCGAGGACCTGCATCTCACCCCGGTGGCGGACGATTCCGACGGTCCGAGCGCGCCGGGCGAGAAGTGGCCGTTGCAGGACTATCTCGATCGCGTCGAACGCACGGCGATCAACGAGGCGCTGGAAAAGACGCGTTTCAATCGCACCGCCGCGGCCAAGCTGCTGGGCATTACGTTCAGGGCCATGCGCTACCGGATGGAACGGCTGGGGATCAAATGAACCATTCGTACCAGAAGCGCAGAGCCTGACACCGAGCCATTGCGGCCATGCACAGTTCGCTGAACGTCGATGCCACCGGGCGCGTTGATCACGCCCATCAAATCAGCTCCCCCCATTGCGACGACCGCCCCGCCCGTACGGCGAT
>JANMCS010000492.1:0-7941 GCA_031361405.1 Betaproteobacteria bacterium | reverse complement strand
GCGAGGCACAACCGCTGCTCTAGGACAGCCAGCGCTTGCGCCGGCGGTAATGCTTGACGTCCCGGAACGACTTGCGATTGCCCGACGACAGCCCGAGGTAGAACTCCTTCACATCCTCGTTGGCCGCGAGATCCTGCGCCTTGCCGTCCATCACCACGCGGCCATTCTCGAGGATGTAGCCGTAGTTGGCATAGCGCAGCGCCACCGTCGTGTTCTGCTCGGCCAGCAGGAAGGACACGCCTTCCTTGGTGTTGAGGTCACGGACGATCTCGAAGATTTCCTCGACGATCTGCGGCGCCAGTCCCATCGACGGCTCGTCCAGCAGGATCATCGTGGGCTGCGCCATCAGCGCGCGGCCGACGGCCGTCATCTGCTGCTCGCCGCCCGACGTGTAGCCGGACTGGCTGGAACGGCGCGTCTTGAGGCGCGGGAAATAGTGGTAGACCTTTTCCAGGGCGACGGCGGTTTCCGCCCGCGACACGTTGCGGGTGAACGCCCCGGTGAGGAGGTTTTCCTCGACGGTGAGATGCTGGAAGCAATGCCGGCCTTCCATCACCTGGCACACGCCTTTGCGCACGAGCTCGTTGACGGTCAGCGTGTCGACACGCTGGCCCTTGAATTCGATGGTGCCCTTGGTGTCCTCGCCGCGCTCGGCGCGCAGCAGGTTGGAAATCGATTTGAGCGTGGTGCTCTTGCCGGCGCCGTTGGCGCCGAGCAATGCAACGACAGCGCCCTGCGGCACTTCGAGCGAAACGCCCTTCAGCACGAGGATGACGTGATCGTATATCACCTCGATGTTGTTCACCGAAAGGTACGGTTGCATCGAGATGCTCGGTTGCGCTGCCGTATTCATGGGTTGATCAGGCAACGACGCCCCCATCGCAGCGCGCGGGGGCGTTGATGCCTGATGGGTGTTGGTTCTCAGTTTTCCTTGCTGCAATCGCGGATCGGGAGCTTCTTGTCCGCGGCGTACTTGTCCGCGGCCTCGACCACCATCTTGCGCACCAGATCGCGGTCGCCCGCCATGAACGGCGTCACCTGCTTGAAGCCGTTGCCGGTCCACATCTGGAACTTGACCATGCCGGAGCCTTCGTGATCGGCGCACGTCGTCTTGATCGCCGGGAACAGGCCGCCTGCGCCGAGTTCCTTGATGCGGGCCTCGGTCAGGTTGAGGTTTTCGAAGCCCCAACGCAGCTGCTCCGGCGACATCACCTTGCCCTTGCCGTACTTGTTCTGCGCGACGCGCAGCGCTTCAACCAAAAGCATTCCGTACACGACGCCGCGCGTGTACATCACGTTGCCGAGGCGCGTCGGGTCTTCGAGATTGCCCTTGCCCGCGCCGTAGACCTTCTTCTTGATATCCTGCATCACCGCGAAGTCGGTGCCGGCGGCCGTGAACGACGCGCTGACGTAGCCCTTGGAGGCATCGCCCGCAGGGATCACGTCTTCCTCGGAGCCTGCCCACCACACGCCCAGGAGCTTGTCGCGCGGGAAGCCCGTCTTCGCGGCGGTCTTCAGTGCGACCGTGCTCATCACGCCGTACGTCCACATGATCACGTAGTCGGGCTTGGCCTGGCGGATCTGCAGCCATTGCGACTCCTGCGTCTGGCCGGGAACGGGCACGGGAATCTTGAGCGTCTCGAAACCGAGCTTGGCCGAGAGCGCGTCGAGCACAGGGATTGGCTCCTTGCCGAACGCAGAATCGTGATACAGGAAAGCGATCTTCTTGCCTTTGAGCTTGTCGAGCGAGCCTTCCTTCTGGCCGAAGTACGCGATCATCGCGGCCATCTGGTCCCAATAGGTTGTGCCCAGGGGGAACACCCACGGGAACACGCGCCCGTCGGCGGCAATGGCGAGGCCATAGCCGAACGTCGTCATCGGAATTTTGTCGGTCGCGACACGCTCGAAGAGGCCGTACGCGATGCCCGTGGCGAGCGGCTCGACGGTCGACCCGCCGCCGTTCTTCTTTTTCAGGCGCTCGTAGCACTCCACGCCCTTGGAAGTGTTGTACTCCGTCTCGCACTCCTCCCACATGAGCTTCACGCCGTTGATGCCACCGTTCATGTTGACCAGCGTCCAATAGTCGATGGCGCCACCGTAATAGCCCGAGCCGCCGGCAGCGGACGGGCCGACGCGATAGGAAAGCACCGGCACGAACTGCTCGCTTTGAGCGCTCGCCGCGGTTGCCGCGGCGAGGAACGCGATGCCCATGAGGGCGGACTTGATTGCTTTCATGTTGCTCCTCTTGATGTCTCGATGATGAGAACCGCCAAACCCACTTTGTCCCGCCCTTTTTCAGCGCGGTAACCCGGAAAAATAGTCGATACGCATATTAACGCCAGCAAACCTAGTGCGGGAACGGCCAGAGCCTGAGCTTCTCCTTGCCGATTTGCCATAACCGCGCCAACCCGTGCGGCTCGACGATCAGGAAGAAAATGATCAGCGCACCAAACACCATGAGCTCGAGATTGCTGATCGTGCTTTCGGCGATGTGCAGTCCGAGCGCGCTGTCGAGAAAGCGGACCGTGAAGCTCAGGACCACGGGCATCAGCGTGACAAAACCCGCGCCGAGGAACGAACCGAGCACCGTGCCTACGCCGCCAATGATGACCATGAACAGTATCCGGAACGACAGATCGAGGTTGAATGCTTCGGGCTCGACCGTGCCGAGGTACGCATACGCGTACAGCGCCCCCGCGACACCGCAATAAAAGGAGCTGACCGCGAACGCAAGGAGCTTCGCGCGCATGGGACTGATGCCGATCACTTCCGCCGCGACGTCCATGTCGCGCACCGCCATCCACGAGCGCCCGATGTTCCCGCGCGCCATGTTCTTCGCCGCCAGCGCCAGCACGGCGACAATCGTCAGCACGAGAAAATACTTTGCCGTGGGCGTCGTGAACGCGTACCCCAGTATGATGACCTGCTGGGCGGTGATGACGCCTGAAGTGCTGTAGTTCGTGATCCAGCCCACCTTGCTCAGGAACCATACGATGAAGAACTGGGCCGCGAGCGTGGCGACGGCAAGATAGAAGCCGCGGATGCGCAGGCTCGGCAAGCCGAACACGATGCCCACCAGCGCCGCGACCACGCCACTCAGCGCGAATGCCGCGAGGATCGGAATGCCCGGGACGCGCAATACGAAGTTGTACGTCGCGAAGGCGCCCACAGCCATGAACGCGGCGGTGCCGAGCGAAAGCTGGCCCGCATAACCCGTCAGCACGTTGAGGCCGATGGCCGCGAGCGTGAAGATGAGGAACGGAATGAGGATGCCCGTGATGAGATAGGGCGTGGCCGTCAGCGGCAGGACCACGAACGCGATGACCAGGATAATCGCAATTGCATAGCGGTCCTGGCGGATCGGAAAGATCGCCGCATCCTTCTCGTAGGAGGCCTTGAACTGGCCGGCTTCGCGATAGAACATTAGTTGGACTCGTTCACGTCAGATGCGCCTGATGATTTTCTCGCCGAAGAGGCCCTCGGGGCGAACGAGGAGGAACAACAACGCGAGCACGTACGGGAACCAGCCTTCGATGCCGCCGCCGACGTGCGGCCCGAGATAGACCTCGGCCAGCTTTTCAGTCGCGCCGATGATGAGACCTCCAACGATGGCACCCGGAATCGAATCGAAGCCGCCCAGGATCAGCACCGGCAGCGCCTTCAGCGCGACGAACGTCAGCGCGAATTGCACGCCGTTGCGCGCGCCCCACAGCATCCCGGCCACGAGCGCGACCGCGCCGGCAACACCCCACACGATGGCCCAGATCTGCTGCAACGGAATCCCCACAGCGAGTGCGGCCTGGTGGTCGTCCGCGACCGCGCGCAACGCCCGTCCGATGCGCGTGCGGGAGAAGAAGAGTGCCAACACCGTCACGAGGACCGCGGCAACACCTGCGGCCACGAGGTCGAACTTCGAGATACCGACGCCTGTGTTGTCGAGGAGCCATGCGATGGGCTCGTCCTGCAACCCGAGCTCGAGGCCGCGCACATTGGCGCCCCATGTCATCTGCGCCAGGCCTTCGATGAAGAACGTGAGGCCGATCGTTGCCATGAAGAGCGTGATCTGCGGCTGATTCACGAGCGGCCGCAGCACGAACCGCTCCGTGACCAGCCCGAGGATGACCATCACGACCAGCGTGGCGGGCACAGCCAGCCACGGCGGGAGTCCGTGCTCGAGGAGCCCGACATACGTCAGCGCCGCAAAGAACACCATCGCGCCTTGCGCGAAGTTGAACACGCCCGACGCCTTGTAGATCAGGACGAAGCCCAGCGCCACGAGGGAGTACATCACGCCCGAGAGCAGGCCGCCGATCAGCACCTCGAAGAAGAACGGAAAGGAAAAGTCCATCGCTCAGTGCGCCACGCCAAGGTACGCGTCGATCACGGCCTTGCTGGTGCGGATTTCGTCCGGCGGGCCGTCGCCGATCTTCTTGCCGTAATCGAGCACGACGACACGGTCGGAGATGTCCATGACCACGCCCATGTCGTGCTCGATCAGCACGATGGTGGTGCCGAACTGCTCGTTGACCTCGAGGACGAAGCGGCACATGTCCTGCTTTTCCTCGATGTTCATGCCGGCCATGGGCTCGTCGAGCAGGAGCATCGACGGCTCGGCCGCGAGCGCCCGCGCGAGCTCCACGCGCTTTTGCAGCCCGTAGGGAAGACGACCCACAGGCGTCTTGCGGATGTGCTGGATCTCGAGGAAGTCGATCACTTCCTCGACCTTGCGGCGATTGACGAGTTCCTCGCCCTTGGCGCGGCCGATCCAGATCGCCTGCTCGATGAATGTCGCCTTCATGCGCAGGTTGCGGCCGGTCATGATGTTGTCGAGCACCGTCATCCCGCGGAACAGCGCGATGTTCTGGAACGTGCGCGCGATGCCCTGTGCCGCCGCCTCGTGCGTGTTCATGTCGCGCCGCAACTTGCCGTGAAACGTGATCGTCCCATGCTGCGGGCGATACACGCCGTTGATGACGTTCAGCATCGAGCTCTTGCCTGCGCCGTTAGGGCCGATGATCGCGCGGATCTCGTGCTCGCGGACGTCGAAGCTGATATCCGTCAGTGCCTTCACGCCGCCGAACGAGAGCGAGATGTTGTCGAGCTTCAGGATGGTGTCGCCGATGTGGCGGGCGGCGATGCTCATGCAACGATCTCCGCCGTGCTCATGCGGCCGCCTTTCCGGACGGCGCAAACACTTTCGCATCCTCGAGCACCAGGTCGGCGGCCACCATGTTGGTGCGGCCATCCTCGAGGCGTACCAGTGTCTCGATGTGTTCCACCTGCTTGCCGCCAAACAACGCGTCGACCAGCACCGCGTATTTCTCCGCCACAAAGCCGCGACGCACCTTGCGCGTGCGCGTCAGCTCGTCGTCATCGGGATCGAGCTCCTTGTGCAGGATCAGGAAGCGGCGTACCTGCGAATCGGCCACGCCGGGCTCGGTGGCAAGCTCGGCGTTGACCTTTTCAACGCATTCGCGCAACAGCTGTCGCACGTCGGGATTCTGCGCCAGGTCGGCATAGCCTGAGTAGGCAATACCGCGCCGTTCGGCCCAGTTGCCGACGGACCCGATGTCGATGTTGATGAACGCGCACACGCCGTCGCGGCCCGCGCCGAAGACCACCGCTTCCTTGATGTGCGGGAAGAACTTGAGCTTGTTTTCGATGTAGTTGGGCGCGTACATCGAACCGTTGGCAAGCTTGCCCACGTCCTTGGAGCGGTCGATGATCTTCAGCTGTCCCGCATCGTCGAAGAACCCGGCATCGCCCGTGCGGAAGTAGCCGTCGGCATCGATGGATTCGGCCGTCGCGTCCGGGCGCTTGTAATATTCCTTCAGCAGCATCGGGCCGCGCACCAGCACTTCACCGTTGGCGCCGATCTTGACCTCGACGCCGGGCGCGGGCACGCCCACCGTGTCGAGCCGCACGCCGCCGTCGGGTTGCAGGCACACGTAGGCGCAGGTCTCGGTCTGGCCATAGAGTTGCTTCAGGTTGATGCCGATCGACCGGTAGAAGCGGAAGAGATCGGGACCGATGGCCGCACCCGCGGTATAGGCCACGCGGATGCGGCTCATGCCCAGCACGTTGCGCAGCGGCCCGTAGACCAGCACATTGCCCAGCGCATATTGGATGCGATCGCCGATGCCGACCGTCTTGCCGTCGAGGATCTCGGCGCCGCAGCGACGCGCGACGGCCATGAAGTGATGGAACACGCCCCGCTTGATCGCGCTGGCATCCTCCATCCGGATCATCACCTGCGTCAGCAGGTTCTCGAACACGCGCGGCGGCGCGAAATAGTAGGTGGGGCCGATCTCGCGCAGGTCGGTCATCACCGTCTCGCTCGACTCCGGACAGTTGACGCAGAACCCGGCGACCAGCGCCTGGGCGAACGAGAAGACGTGATCTCCGACCCAGGCCATGGGGAGGTACGACAGGATCTCGTCCCGGTCGGTGAAGCCGTCGAAGGAGATGTCGCCCGATGCGGCCGCGATCAACGAGCCGTGCGTGTGGCACACGCCCTTCGGGTTGCCGGTGGTGCCCGACGTGTAGAGCATGACCGAGGTGTCGTCGACCTTGCCGGCGGCGACCTCGGCATCGTAGAAGGCGGGATGTGCCGCGTCGAACTCGCGGCCCCGCGCAATCAACTGGTCGAAGGCCACGACACCGGCCTCGGTGTAGTTGCGCATGCCGCGGCCATCGTCGAACACGATGTGCTGGAGCAGAGGGCAGTGCGCCCGCACCTCGATCAGCTTGTCGACCTGCTCCTGGTCCTCGACCACCGCGAACACGACCTCGGCGTTCTCGAGCACGAACTTCATCTCGCCGGCCACGGCGTCCTGGTACAGCGGCACCGGCACGCCCCCCAGGGCCTGCGCCGCCATCATCGACCAGTACAGGCGCGGCCGGTTGTCGCCGATGATGGCCAGAGTCATGCCGCGTCTGAACCCGAGCGCGGCCAGGCCGCAGGCGGTCGCGCGCACTTCGTCGGCCACCTGCCGCCACGACCACGACAGCCAGATGCCGAGATCCTTCTCGCGGATGGCGGTGCGATCGCCGCGCACCTGCGCGTGATGCAGCAGCAGGCGCGGGAAGGTATCGGCGGCGGCAGGCGGAATGCCGGCTGGGGTCAACAGCGCTCCTCGAATGGGCTGTGGTGGCGGGACCGGTCTCTGGCAGGCACCGTGGTCCCGAAAATCAGTGCCCGAGGGTAGCAGGTTCGGGCACGATTACGGTGTCGTCAGGACGACATTTGCCGCCCCGGAATGGACCTCACCGATACCCTGCTGCTGCATGCACGCTGGAGCACGCAACTCACCCCCGACCAGCGCCGGCGGGTGGTGGCCGATCTTGCGGTGCAGCAAGTCGACGCCGCCTGCGTGGTGTGCCGGCGCGGCGAGGAAGTCGATGCCTGGATCGGCGTGCTCGACGGGCTGGTGAAGATATCGAGCACGTCGCCGGACGGCCGTAACATGACCTTCGCCGGCATCCCGTCCGGCGGCTGGTTCGGCGAAGGGTCGCTGCTCAAGAACGAGCCGCGCAAGTACGACGCGGTGGCGTTGCGCGATTCGCGCGTCGCCCGGCTGCCGCGGGCAACCTTCGAGTGGCTGCTCGACGCGAGCCTGCCGTTCAACCGCTATCTGCTCACCCAGATCAACGAGCGGCTGGCGCAGTTTCTCGGCGTCATCGAATATGAGCGGCTGCTCGATCCCGACGCCAAGCTGGCACGCTGCATCGCCGCACTGTTCAACCCGGTGCTCTATCCCGGCAACGGACCGCGGCTCGAAATCTCTCAGGGTGAGCTGGGCTTGCTGGTCGGCATCTCACGGCAGCGCGCCAACCAGTCGTTGCAGACGCTGGAAAAGGCGGGTTTGCTGTCGATCGAGTACGGCGCGATCCGGGTCTGCGATCTCGCCGGGCTCAGGAGCTACGGCGCCTGACCGGCTC
>JANMCS010000444.1:0-9636 GCA_031361405.1 Betaproteobacteria bacterium | reverse complement strand
CCCAAGCGGCGCGAGGCGGCGTTTCGCCACATCGAGTTCCTGCGCCTGGCCGAACGCCGCGTGCTCCTGATCCTGGTCACCGCCGAGGGCGACGTGCAGAACCGCGTGCTGCATACCGAGCGCTCGTATTCGCAAGGGCAGCTGACGGAGGCCAGTCATTTCTTCAACAACCATTTCGCGGGGCAGCCGCTGGCCACCATCCGCGCGCGCATCGCCGACGAGCTGCGCGCGCTGCACGAGGACATCGCGGGCCTGATGACTGCCGCGGTCGATGCCGGCGAAGGCGCGCTGGCCGACACCGAATCCCTCGTCGTCACCGGCGAGCGCAACCTGTTGCAGGCCGAGGACATCTCGTCGAACATGGAGCGGCTGCGGCGGCTCTTCGACATGTTCGAGCAGAAAACGTCGATCCTGCACCTGCTCGACCTGTCACAGCGCGCGCATGGCGTGCAGATCTACATCGGCGAGGAGTCGGGCCTGAATCCGCTCGACGATCTCTCCGTGGTCACCGCGCCATACGAACAGAACGGCAAGATCATCGGCACGCTGGGCGTGATCGGTCCCACCCGCATGTCCTACGAGCGCGTGATCCCGATTGTTGACGTGACCGCCAAGCTCCTGTCCAACGCGATGTCGGCGCAGACCCATGACGAATAGCGACGCCATCCACCCGAATGCGCAGCTGCTGCAGCGCTTCTACAGCGCGTTCGCGGCAAAGGATGCCGCCGCGATGGTCGCCTGCTACGCGCCCGACGCCCATTTCGCCGATCCGGTGTTTGACCTGCATGGACAGGAGGTCGGTTCGATGTGGACGATGTTCTGCGAGCGCGGCCGGGACATGACAATCGAGTGGCGTGACATCCGCGCGGATGACGTTGTGGGCGCAGCGCACTGGGAGCCGCGCTACACCTTCTCGGTCACCGGCCGTCCCGTCTACAACCGCATCGATTCGGCATTCACGTTCCGCGACGGCCTCATCCATACGCAGCGCGACACCTTCGACCTGTGGCGGTGGAGCCGCATGGCGCTGGGCGTCAAAGGCGCGCTGCTCGGCTGGACGCCGATCGTGCGCAACGCGATCCGCAGCGAAGCGCGCCGCAATTTCGACAACTGGCGCGCGCGCCGACCCGGATGAGTGCACCACCGGCGCCGTCCTGCGTCTCCACCGCGGCCGGCGGGCCCAGCGCGATCGCGAAGGGTGTGGCGGCGGTCCAGTTGCGTCCGGTGATCGGCAACCTGATGATCTGCACCGCGGTCACGCCCACGCTCAATCACACCTGAATCCGCATGGCCCACGCTCCCGAGCCTCCGTTTGCGCACGACCGCACGCCCAAGATCGGCGTGCTGATGATCAACCTCGGCACCCCTGACGCGCCCAACCCGTCCGCGGTCCGCCGCTATCTCGCGCAGTTTCTCACCGACCCGCGGGTGATCGAAATTCCGAAGTGGCTGTGGGCGCCCATCCTGTACGGCGTGATCCTGTTCGTGCGGCCCGTCAAGTCCGCGCGCAAATATGCATCGATCTGGACCCGGGACGGGTCGCCGCTCCTCGTGCACAGCAATCGGCAGCGCACGTTGTTGCTGGGCTATCTCGGGCAGCGCGTGAAGGCGGCCGGACTGCCGGCGGACCAGTGCCCGGTGGAGGTGGGCATGTGCTACGGTAATCCGAGCGTGGGCAGCGCCATCGACAAGCTGCGCGCCGCCAATTGCGAGAAGATCCTGGTGCTGCCGCAATACCCGCAGTATTCCGCCAGCGCCACCGCGGCCGCGTTCGATGCGGTGGCGGCGCACCTCAAGTACGCGCGGCGCCTGCCCGCGCTGCGCTTCGTCGAGACCTTCCACGACGACCCTGGCTACATCAAGGCGCTGGCGCAGACGGTCAACGACTACTGGATGCGCAATGGCCGGCCGCGGCACCTCGTGCTGTCGTTCCATGGCGTGCCGCGCCGCACGCTGGAAATGGGCGATCCGTATCACTGCTTCTGCCAGGTCACCGGCCGCCTGCTCGCGCGCGAGCTGGGCCTCGCCCCCGACCAATGGACCCTCACGTTCCAGTCGCGCTTCGGCAAGGCGCCGTGGCTGAAGCCCTACACGGTTGATGTGCTGCAGGCGCTTGGCGAGGCCGGGACGGCACGGGTGGACGTGTTCTGTCCGGGCTTCGTGGCCGACTGCCTCGAAACGCTCGAGGAGATCGCGATGGAGGGCAAGGCCACGTTCGTCAAGGCCGGCGGGGGCGAGTTGAACGCGATTCCCTGCCTCAACGAAAGTCCGGCCTGGATCGCCGCTCTGGCCGATCTTGCGTTTCGCAACCTCACCGGCTGGCTCGAGCCGCCGCCCGACCGGGATGCGCGCGAGTTGGCGCTGGTGCGCGCCAAGGCGCTGGGCGCGACGAAATAGCGAGTGTCGCAGCAGCGCTACTTCGCCGCCCAGGTCCCCGCGCCCGCAACGGCGTTGCGCATGCCGGGTCCGTCCAGCCATGCGCGCGCGGCAGCATTGTCGTCGAGCCAGGCCAGCCAGAAGGCCAGCGTTGCCATCGAGGTGAAGCGTTGGATCGGCGCGTCGTTGGCGGCCGAGCGGCGGCGCGGCAGATCACTGCCACCAAAGACGTAGTGGTCAGCATCATCCAATACCAGCAGAAACTTGTGGGGCGGCGGCATGTTGCGCCAGGGCTCCGTGCGCAAGGCCGGGGTGCCCTTGCCGAATGGGTCGCCATCGCGCGTGCCGGTGATCGACAGCACCGGGATCCGGATGTCGCCGAAGCGCGCGGGCCAGTCCGCGGCAGCGCCCGGCGCGGTGGGCGACAAGGCCACCGCGGCCTTGAACCGGGGGTCGGCGGCGGCGTGCGTGCCCGGCATTCCCGGTATCCGCTCTCCGGCGATGGCCAGCGTGGTGCGCGCGCCGAAGGAGTGTCCGCTCATGCCGAGGCGGGTGGCGTCCACCCGCGCGGCGACCGCATCGCCGCTGGCCGCGCGGCGGGCGAGTTCGTCCACGGCAAAACGCACATCGGCCACGCGATCGACATACGCTGCGGGCGTGAACCCTGCCAGTAACGCTTCCTTCACCGACAAGGCGCCGCGGTTGCGCCACAACGATTCGTCGCTGCCCGGGTGCTGCAGCTGAAGCACGATGAACCCGTGGCTGGCCCAATGCCGCGCCCACCGCTCGCCGCCGGTGCGGGAGCCGCCCAGGCCGTGCGAATACACGATGGTGGGCCGCAGACCCGTGGCAGTGGCGGCGGGCACGTGCCAGCGCACGGGCAGCGTCCGTTGCCGCGCGGCGTCGGTCCAGTCGCTATCGGCCGTGCTGACGACATGCGGGCCTGGCTCGGACCAGGCGTCGCCGCCGGCGGCGTGGGCCGGCGTCTGGGCCAGCCCGCACCACAGGATCAGGCACGGCACCAGCGCAGTTGAACGGTTCAGGCGCCGAACGTGAAGGGCTGGATTCATCGCCACCACGATACGGGATGCCGCGACGGCTTCGATGTCCCGCGTGTTGCACCATGTAAATCTTTGTTTGGGCCAATCGTTCGGCATCGTGCCGGCGTGGGCGCCGAGGGCGGGGCCGGCCTTGAAAAGACGTCGCGCCCCCCCCACTTGGCATGGATAACCATTTCAACGACCAAGGATTGATCCGCATGACCCCGAATCCCAACGATCCGGCGTCCGCCGACGCCGCGGCCACGGCCAGCGCCACGGCCACCGCCGACCCCGCTGGTACGCCGGTCGACCCGGCCACGGATGCGCTGGCCGCAGCGCAGGCGGAAGCTGCCGAAATGAAGGATGCCTGGCTGCGCGCCAAGGCCGAAACGGAAAATGTCCGGCGCATCGCCCAGGCGGATGTCGCCAAGGCCCACAAATTTGCGATCGAGCGCTTCGCCGAGGACATGCTGCCGGTCAAGGACGCGCTCGAGCAGACGCTGGCCGCCGGCGAGGTCACGCTGGCCACCCTGCGCGCCGGCGCCGAGCTCACGCTGAAGGCGCTGCAAACCGCGTTCGAACGGGCCAAGGTCGTCGAGATGAATCCCGAGGGCCAGAAGTTCGACCCCAACCTGCACCAGGCAATGCAGATGGTGCCGTCCCCGTTGCCGGCCAACACCGTCGCCACCGTGTTCCAGAAGGGCTACCTGGTCAACGACCGGGTGCTGCGTCCGGCGCTGGTCACCGTTTCGCAAGGCCCGGGCAATCCCGGCTAGCCGCGCGGAGCGCAACCCGTGCCGCGCACGGGTTGAAGCCTCCGGTTCCAACCCCCATTTTCATCGCATTCCAGCCATTTAGCGCCACGGAGAAAACATCATGGGCAAGATCATCGGCATCGACCTCGGCACCACCAACAGCTGCGTCGCCATCATGGAAGGCGGCAAACCCAAGGTCATCGAGAATTCCGAAGGCGCGCGCACCACGCCTTCCGTCGTCGCTTACCTTGACGACGGCGAAATCCTGGTCGGCGCGTCGGCCAAGCGGCAGGCGGTCACCAACCCCAAGAACACCATCTACGCGGTCAAGCGCCTGATCGGTCGCCGCTTCGAGGAAAAAGAGGTCCAGAAGGACATCGACCTCATGCCGAACAAGATCGTCAAGGCCGACAACGGCGATGCCTGGGTCGACGTGCGCGGCAAGAAGATCGCGCCGCAGCAGGTCTCGGCCGAAATCCTGCGCAAGATGAAAAAGACCGCCGAAGACTATCTCGGCGAGGAAGTCACCGAAGCCGTGGTCACGGTGCCGGCCTACTTCAACGACTCGCAGCGGCAGGCCACCAAGGACGCCGGCAAGATCGCGGGCCTCGAAGTCAAGCGGATCATCAACGAGCCCACGGCGGCGGCGTTGGCGTTCGGCCTCGACAAGAAGGAAGGCGACCGCAAGATCGCGGTGTACGACCTGGGCGGCGGCACCTTCGACATCTCGATCATCGAGATCGCGGTGGTCGATGGCGAGCACCAGTTCGAAGTGCTTTCCACCAACGGCGACACGTTCCTGGGCGGGGAGGATTTCGACCAGCGCCTCATCGACTATGTCGTCACCGAGTACAAGAAGGAATCCGGCGTCGACCTGAAGAACGACGTGCTGGCGCTGCAACGTCTCAAGGACTCCGCCGAAAAGGCCAAGATCGAGCTGTCGTCGTCGCAGCAGACCGAGATCAACCTGCCGTACATCACGGCCGACCAGTCGGGACCTAAGCATCTGTCGATGAAGATCACGCGCGCCAAGTTCGAGTCGCTGGTGGAAGAGCTGATCGAGCGCACCATCGGCCCGTGCCGCACGGCGTTCAAGGATGCCGGCGTCAAGATGACCGATGTGTCCGACGTCATTCTCGTCGGCGGCCAGACGCGCATGCCCAAGGTGCAGGAAAAGGTCAAGGAATTCTTCGGCCGTGAGCCGCGCAAGGACGTCAACCCGGACGAAGCCGTCGCCGTCGGCGCGGCCATCCAGGGCGGCGTGCTGAAGGGCGACGTCAAGGACGTGCTGCTGCTCGACGTCACGCCGTTGTCGCTCGGCATCGAGACGCTCGGTGGCGTGATGACCAAGCTCATCCAGAAGAACACCACGATCCCGACCAAGGCGCAGCAGGTCTTCTCGACGGCCGACGACAACCAGGGCGCGGTCACCATTCACGTGCTGCAGGGCGAGCGCGACGTGTCGCAGGGCAACAAGAGCCTCGGCCAATTCAATTTGGAGGGCATCCCGCCCGCGCCGCGCGGCATGCCGCAGATTGAAGTCGCGTTCGACATTGACGCCAACGGCATCCTGCACGTATCGGCCAAGGACAAGGCCACGGGCAAGGAAAACAAGATCACGATCAAGGCCAATTCGGGATTGTCGGATGACGAGATCCAGAAGATGGTCAAGGATGCCGAAGCGCATGCCGAGGACGACAAAAAGATCCTCGAATCGGTGCAGGCCCGCAACGGCCTCGACGCGCTGGTGCACAGCGTCAGCAAGTCGCTGACCGAATACGGCGACAAGGTAAGTGCCGACGAAAAGGCGAAGATCGAAGCCGCGGTCAAGGCGGCGGAAGAAGTCCTGAAGCAGAAGGACGCCACCAAGGAACAAATGGAAGCGCAGTCCGAGGAACTGTCCAAGGCCGCGCAGAAACTGGGCGAGTTGATGTATGCGCAGGCCCAAGCCGCGGCGGAAGGTGCCGGCGCGGGCGCAGCGGGGGGCGGTGGTGCCGGGGTCTCCGGTGCGGCGGGTGGCGGGTCGGCCAAGAACGACGAAAAGGTCGTGGATGCCGAGTTCACGGAAGTCAAGAAGTGATATTCCGTCGCGGCGAATGACTGAGATAATGTAGGGGTCGGCGCGCGACGTAATATCTGGCCGGGTTGGAGTGGTCGCTGCTAGCGACCCTCAACTCGGCCTTTGCGTTACGGCATTTTGTGGCGCGTGACTTGGTATTCTTGCTTTCGCTGTTGGTGGCGTTTTTTGCTCATCCTCGACATTTCCGATCATCGGCCTCTGGGCTTCACGAAGAATTGAGTTTTCTCCATGGCGAAGCGTGATTACTACACCGTCCTTGGCGTCGCCCGCGAGGCCACCGACGACGAACTGAAGAAGGCCTATCGCAAGCTCGCGATGAAGCACCATCCCGACCGCAATCCCGACGACAAGGATGCCGAGAGCAACTTCAAGGAGGCCAAGGAGGCCTACGAAGTCCTCACCGATCCGCGCAAGCGCGCCGCCTACAACCAGTTCGGGCATGCCGGCGTCGATCCTTCCGCCGGCGGTCGCGGCGGCCCCGGGCCCGAGGGCTTTGGCGGCTTCGCTGATGCGTTTGGCGACATCTTCGGCGAGATCTTTGGTCAGCAGGGTCGTGGCGGCGGGCGCGGTAACGGCGTCTATCGTGGCTCCGACTTGCGCTACAACCTCGAGTTGTCGCTGGAAGACGCGGCGCGCGGCACCGAGGTCAAGATCCGCATTCCATCGCTCGAAGCCTGCACCACGTGCAAAGGCACCGGCGCCCGACCCGGCACCGAACCGAAGCAATGCGGCACCTGCCACGGCCGCGGCGAAGTCCGGGTATCGCAGGGCTTCTTCTCGATCCAGCAATCCTGCCCGACCTGCCACGGCACCGGCAAGGTGATTCCCGAGCCGTGCACCGCGTGCCATGGCAGCGGGCAGATCAAGAATCACAAGACGCTGTCGGTCAAGATTCCGGCCGGCGTCGATCAGGACGATCGTATCCGCCTGACCGGCGAAGGCGAGGCGGGACGCAACGGCGGGCCGGCAGGCGATCTCTATGTCGTCGTCAATCTGAAGCCGCACTCAGTGTTCCAGCGTGAAGGCGCCGACCTGCATTGCGAAATGCCCATTGGCTTCGCGATGGCGGCGCTGGGCGGCGATCTCGAAATTCCCACGCTCGATGGCCAGGCCACGATCAAGGTTCCGGCGGAGACGCAGTCGGGGCAGACGTTCCGGTTGCGCAACAAGGGCATCCGTCCCGTGCGCGGATCGGTCCAGGGCGATCTCTACTGCCACGTGGTGATCGAGACGCCGGTCAAGCTCACCGCGCGCCAGAAGGAATTGCTGCGCGAGTTCGACCAGATCAACGCCAAGGATCCGGCCAAGCACAATCCACGCGCCAGCAGCTGGATCGACAAGGTCAAGGAATTCTTCGACTGAGCGGCCGCCGGCCAACGCGCCGATTCCCGTGGCAGCGGCGTTGATGAATCGCGACGAGCACTTCGACGTCGTGGTCATCGGCGCCGGCGCGGCCGGCATGATGAGCGCCGCGCAGGTCGGACAGCGTGGTCGCCGGGTGCTGCTGCTCGAGCACTACCACCTGCTCGGCGAGAAGATCCGTATCTCCGGCGGCGGCCGCTGCAATTTCACCAACCGCGGCGCCGGCCCCGCACACTACCTGTCGCAGAATCCTGACTTCTGCCGCTCGGCCCTGGCGCGCTACACGCCCGCGCATTTCATGCGGCTGGTCGAGGCGCACGGCATCGCGTATCACGAGAAGAAACTCGGCCAGCTGTTCTGCGACGACACGGCGCAGGACATCATCGCGATGCTCAAGGCCGAGTGCGACGCCGGCAACGTGCAATGGCGGATGCCCTGTCCGGTGGACGGCGTCACGCGGGTCGATGATGGTTTCGTCGTCGCCACGCCGCAGGGCGCGGTTCGCTGTTCGTCACTGGTGATCGCCACTGGCGGCCTGACAGTGCCCAAGATCGGCGCCACGCCGTTCGGGTATCGCATCGCCGAACAATTCGGGCTGGCCATCGTGCCGCCCCGTCCCGCGCTGGTGCCGCTGGCCTTTGCGCCCGAAGCGCTGGCGCGCTACGGCGACCTGTCGGGCGTGTCGGTGGACGCCGAAGTCGCCTGCAACGGCGGCCGCTTTCGAGAGAACCTGCTGTTCACGCATCGCGGGCTCTCCGGGCCGTCGATCCTGCAGATCTCGAGCTACTGGGATGGCCGCGCGCCGCTCTCGATCGACCTGCTGCCCGACACCGATGTCGCCGCGTGGCTAGCCGGGCGCGCCACGTCCACCGCGCTTCTGCCGAATGCGCTGTCCGCATGGCTGCCGCGCCGCTTCGCGCAGCAGTGGTGCGCGGCGGAAGGATTGGCCGCACCCATTGCGCGGCTGGATGCCGATCGCCGTCGCGACGTGGCAGCGCGCCTGCGCGCGTGGCAGGTGCGGCCGTCGGGCACGCTCGGCTACAACAAGGCCGAAGTCACGCTCGGTGGTGTCGACACGCGCGGCGTCTCGTCCAAGACGATGGAGGCGCTCGCGGTACCCGGGCTCTTCTTCGTCGGCGAAGTGCTGGACGTCACCGGCTGGCTCGGCGGCTACAATTTCCAGTGGGCGTGGGCATCGGGACACGCTGCCGGCCAGTACGCCTGACGCCACGCCCGAGTACCGAAGGACCCCCGCGATGCCGAAGACGCTGCTTGTCCGCCACGCCGACGTCGTCATCACGATGGACGGGGCGCGGCGCGAGATCCGCGACGGCGCCATCCTGATCGAGGAGCACCGGATCGTCGCGGTGGGCCCCACCGCCACGCTGCCGGACACCGCGGACGAAGTTCTCGACCTCACGGGTCACGTCGTGCTGCCGGGATTGATCAACACGCACCATCACATGTTCCAGAGCCTGACGCGCGCGGTGCCTGGCGTGCAGGATGCCGCGCTCTTCGGTTGGCTGCAGGGACTCTATCCGCTGTGGGCCGGCCTCACGCCGGAGATGATCCGCGTATCGACGCAGACGGCGATGGCGGAGCTGATGCTGTCCGGTTGCACGACGTCGACCGACCATCTCTACGTGTTTCCCAACGGCGCGCGGCTGGACGATGCCATCGAAGCCGCGGCGATCGTCGGCATGCGTTTTCATCCCACGCGCGGCAGCATGAGTGTCGGCCGCAGCGCGGGCGGCCTGCCGCCGGATGCGCTGGTGGAAGACGAGACCGCGATCCTCGCGGACACCCGGCGCGTGATCGAAACTTTCCACGATCCCGCGCGGTATTCGATGCTCCGCGTGGGTGTCGCGCCGTGTTCGCCGTTTTCAGTCAGCCGCGACCTGATGCGCGAGTCGGCCGCGCTGGCGCGCGCCTACGGCGTGGGCCTGCACACGCATCTCGCCGAAAACGACAGCGACGTGAGCTACAGCCGTGAACATTTCGCGATGACGCCGGCGGAATATGC
>JANMCS010000427.1:0-3165 GCA_031361405.1 Betaproteobacteria bacterium | reverse complement strand
AGTACGCCAACAGGCATCAATTGCGGCGACGACTGCAGCCAGGCCTATCCCACGGGCACCGTAGTGATCCTGACGGCCGCGCCGGATCGCAGAGCCATAATACATGGATGGTCCGGTGGCGTCTGCACGGGGCGAAGCCTGACCTGCACGGTGACCATGAACGGCACCACGACGGTGAAAGCGGAGTTCTATTCCATCTTTGGAGTGTCGCCGGTTGTCTACGGCCTGCATACGCTGGTCAGCGGCAACGGCACCGTGACCAGCACGCCCGCGGGCATTGTCTGCGGCAACGAGTGCAGCAAGGCGTTCAATGTCAACACGGTGGTCACGTTGACGGCCGCCGCTGGCGCAAATGCGGTGTTTTCTAAATGGACGGGCGCATGCGCGGGTTCCGGTCCGACGTGCACCGTGACCATGACCGATTCAAAAACCGTCGGCGCAGCGTTCGTCAACAGCGCCCAGGTCGTGCTGAGCGTCACCACCAACGCGGGGGGCATCGTCACCACATTGCCCGGCGGAATCGATTGCGGCGCGCGCTGCACCGCGGGTTTTGCGCCGGGTGCCTACGTCAACGTCGTCGCCACGCCCAACCATGGCTACCTGTTTGCCGGATGGAGCGGCGCGTGTGCGGGTGCCAGTACCTGCGACATCACGATGACCGGCAACAAGGCCGTGCAGGCCACGTTCGCGCCGATCGCGGTTGGAAGCTACGCGATGACCGTGCATGACTTCGGCGAAGGCGGAATCGTAAGCTCGCCGGGCGGCATCAATTGCGGCGCGGCTTGCAGTGCGGCATTCGTAGCGGGAACCAAGGTCACGCTGGTGGCCACACCGGCCGCGGGCTACAAGTTCGCCGGGTGGTCGGGCGCGTGCGCCGGCACCGGCGCTTGCGTGGTGTGGATGGACGATCTCGCCAACGTCTATGCGTTCTTCGATCCGATTGTCGTCCCGGTGGCGACGGAGCCGATTCCCACACTTTCCGAGTGGGCCATGGCGCTGATGGCGTTGTTGATGCTGGTTGTCGGCTTCATGCAACTGCGAAAGCGTGCCATGCTTCGTCGATGAGCAACGCCCGCCACATCCTCACGCTGTCGTGCCAGGACCAGCCCGGCATCGTGGGGGCGGTGGGCATGTTCCTGGCCGATCACCATTGCAACATCCTCGAGTCGGGGCAGTTCGGCGACACCGAGGAAAACCGCTTCATGATGCGCGTGAGCTTCGAACGGCTGGCCAACGCGCCGGACGACTTTGCGCTGGCCGCCGCCTTCGACGCCATCGCGCAGCGCTTTGCGATGGAGTGGCAAATGCACGATGCGCTGCGGCGCCCGCGCGTGCTGCTGATGGTCTCGAAGTTCGACCATTGCCTCAACGATCTCCTCTATCGCCACAAGGTGGGCGCGCTGGCGATGGATCCGGTGGCGATCGTGTCCAACCACCGCGACGCGTACCCATTGGCTGCAGCGTACAACGTGCCTTTTCATCACCTGCCGGTGACGCCCGCCACCAAGCCGGCGCAGGAGGTCAGGCTGCTGGCGTTGATTGAGGAGACGGGGGCCGAGCTGATCGTACTGGCGCGCTACATGCAGGTGCTGTCCGACCCGCTGTGCCAGCGCCTGACCGGGCGTGCGATCAACATCCACCATTCGTTCCTGCCGAGCTTCAAGGGCGCGCAGCCCTACCGACAGGCGCATGCGCGCGGCGTGAAGCTGATCGGCGCCACCGCGCATTACGTCACGCCCGCGCTGGACGAGGGCCCGATCATCGAGCAGGAAGTGGCGCGCGTGTCGCATTCGATGACGCCGGAGGATCTTGCTTCCGTCGGCCGCGATGTCGAATGCCAGGCATTGGCGCGGGCAGTGCGTTATCACGTCGAGCACCGCGTGTTTCTCAACGGGCAGAAGACGGTCGTCTTCCGGTCGTAGCCGATAAGTAGGGTCAGACTCCACTTAATCGCGAAGCACCTCTGCGATTAAGTGGAGTCTGACCCTACTTATCGTTGAAGCGTGGCTGCAGCCTCGTCTTCGGGGTTGTTACAGGCCGGGTCCAGAGCAGGCTGATACTCCGCTGAAAAATCATTCGTGGTCGGCTATGGCAACGAGGCGACGCGCGCGTTCGACGACGGGCCGGTCGATCATCTTGCCGTCCACCGCGATCGCTGCACCGCCGCTCTCTGCAAAGGCTGCGAGCACCCGCCGCGCCCAATCCACCTGTGCAGGGTTTGGCTGGAATGCCTGATTCACTGCGGCCACCTGCCGCGGGTGGATGCACAGCTTGCCGCCGAAGCCCATCTGCAGCGATTGCAATGCATGCGCGCGCACCAGGTCGGCATCGTCCAGCGCCACACTGACGCCGTCGATCGGTGCCGCCAGTCCCGCCAGACACGATTCGAGGACGATCTGCGTACGCACCGCTGTCAGGTTTTCGGCCTCGTCGGCGATACCGGTCTCGAGCGCAAAGTCGACGCTGCCGAAGGCGATGCGCGCCAGTCCGGGCACCGCGGCCAATTCGCGCAACGCGGCGAATCCGCGCACGGTTTCCAGGAGCGCGATAACGGTGCGGTCCGCCATCCGCGCGGTCGCGAGCCGCAACGACGCCGGCTCGGCCTTGGGCAGCATCAGCGCAGCATCCGGGCAGCTTTGCACCATGGCCATATCGTCCTGATGCCACGCCGTATCACTGCCGTTGATGCGCACGATGGCGGGGTGACCGCTGCGAAGCCACGCGACGGCGGCATCACGGGCCTTGTCCTTTGCTACCGGCGCCACGGCGTCCTCCAGGTCCAGTACGACCCAGTGGGCGCCGCTGGCCGCCGCCTTGTCGAAGCGTTCGGGACGGTCGGCGGGGACGAAGAGGTAGCTGCGTGCGATACGATTCATGTTGGACATTATGGCATCGAGGCCACCACCTGCAGGGCGGACTCCCCACGGTGCCGCGCTCACGACATCCGCTGACGCCGCTGTGGAACGCCGATTTGGAACAAATATTCCATTTTTGAACATTGCAGAACTTGTGTTTCGCGCGCGTCTGCGCGAAAATTGAAGGTCACGCGAGTCGTGGTGACAAGGCATCCGGACATCTCATGCGAAATTCCACACCTTTCGCGCCGGGCCGCGCGCTCGACGTCATCTGTCTCGGCCGTTTCGCGGTCGATTTCTACGCGCAGCA
>JANMCS010000416.1:0-2561 GCA_031361405.1 Betaproteobacteria bacterium | reverse complement strand
CTACAACTTCCCGCCGTTCGCCACCGGTGAAACCGGCCGCGTGGGCAGCCCCAAGCGCCGCGAAATCGGCCACGGCCGTCTCGCCAAGCGCGCGCTGATCGCCGTGCTGCCCAGCGCCGAGGAGTTCTCGTATTCGATGCGCGTGGTGTCGGAGATCACCGAGTCGAACGGCTCGTCGTCGATGGCGTCGGTGTGTGGCGCCAGCCTGGCAATGATGGATGCGGGCGTGCCCACCAAGGCGCACGTGGCCGGCATCGCCATGGGTCTCATCAAGGAAGGCAACCGCTTCTCCGTGCTCACCGACATCCTGGGTGACGAAGATCACCTGGGCGACATGGACTTCAAGGTGGCCGGCACCGATCGTGGCGTCACGGCGCTGCAGATGGACATCAAGATCCAGGGCATCACCAAGGAAATCATGGCGGTGGCGCTGTCGCAGGCACGCGAAGGCCGCATGCACATCCTCGGCCTGATGCAGGAAGCGCTGCCGCACGCGCGCACCAACATCTCGCAGCACGCGCCGCGGATGATGACGTTCAAGATCAATCCGGAAAAGATCCGCGACGTGATCGGCAAGGGTGGCGCGGTCATCCGTGCGCTCACCGAGGAGACGGGCTGCACGATCGACATCAAGGACGATGGCACCGTCACCATCGCTTCGGTCAATTCCGACGCGTGCAACGCTGCGCGCAAGCGCATCGAGGACATCACGGCGGAAGTGGAAGTGGGCCGCATCTACGAAGGCCCGGTGCTGCGCCTGCTCGACTTCGGCGCGATCGTGCAGCTGATTCCCGGCAAGGACGGCCTGCTGCACATTTCGCAGATCGCCAAGGAACGGGTCAATGCGGTCTCCGACTACGTGAAGGAAGGCCAGATCGTCCGCGTCAAGGTGATCGAGGCCGACGAAAAGGGCCGCGTGCGGTTGTCGATGAAGGCCGCTGCCGAGGAAGACGCGCTGACCAAGGGCGGTGCCGCGTCCACCCCCGCCCCGGCGCCCGCGGAAGTGCCGACGATCGGCATGGCCGAATAATAATCACGCCTGCGGGCGGTTCGCTCGCACCGGGCGCCCCGGTCCGGGGCGCCCATTGGCATTGGGATGGGATGCCCGGCGGCGCGCCGGGTTGCGGCCACCGGCGGTTGTCCCCACTTTACACACGCGCCATACCGGAGTTTTCCACAAGGTTGCTGCGGATTGCCTCGGCGGCAGTGAGGGCGGGTACGAGGCAAGGGCGCGCGGAGATCGCCACGGTCGCGTTGATTGCGACGCACGAAGCAGCCGCGCGAGGGCCAACGCGCGCTGCGAGACGGTGACGTCGCGTTAACGCGCCGCCGGTCGCGCGCTGTCGAGCACCGCCTCGCCGGCGACCGTGACCGTGACATCGGTGTTGCCCGCCTCGAGCGCAAGCGGCGGCGCGCTTGCCGCCATTGCGCTGACGCTCTGCCGATACATCGGCGTGGGCCGCGCAAAATCACCAGTCTGGATGGTCACCTTGCCGGGGCGCCACCCCGGATAGCCGAAGCCATTCGCTGCGTTCTGCGCGCGTACTTGCCACGCCTTGATGGCCTGCTGCGTGAGCGCATCTTCCGCGCGGCGCCGCGCCTCGGTGCTCACCGCGAAATTCATTCCCGCCATCACCAGCCCATCGTCGGCCTGCAATTTCGACACCAGGGTTGCCATCGCGGCGAAATCGGTGCCCTCCAGTGTCAATGTCTGCGCGACCCGCCAGCGCGTCGGCTGGTTCTTGTCGGTGACCTGGTACGACGAATAGCCCGACGTGGCGGCGTCAATGCCTGCCACGGCCTTGGCCCGCGCCAACGCCTTGGCCATCCGCCCATTGACGTCGGCCGCGGCTTTCGCCGGGTCGGTGTTGTCGGTTTCCGCGCGCAGCCACGCATACACGCGGTCATTGGCGATGGATGCGGTCGCCGCCGCGCTCACCGTGATCACGGGCGCAACCGGCGGCGGCGCATCCGCGGCGCGCGCGATTGGAGCAACGGCGACGACGATGCACGCGGCAAGCGCGCGCAGCGTCATGCGGCTGGCCCGGTCGCATTCGCCACGCGGAACGGCAGCGTTTCGATCGCGGCGCGGTTGGACCAGGAAAAGCAGCGCGCGGCCGCGTCGCGCCAGGGCAGCCAGAGCGACGCCACATGCTCGCGCGGCGCGAGTTGCACCGGCACGCGGTGCGGCAGCAGCAGTCCGAACACATGCTCGGTGTTGTGGTGGGTTCCGGGGGGATAGCGATGCTTCCATTGGGGGAAGATCTCGTTGTCGTTGGACATCTGCCAGTCGGCAAGTCCGCCGTGCAGCGTGGCGTCGATGCCGGTTTCCTCGCGCAACTCGCGCGTGGCGGTGGCCAGCAACGATTCGCCGGGATCCTGGCTGCCAGTCACCGATTGCCAATGGTCCGGAAAATCAGCGCGCTCGATCAGCAACACTTCGAGGTCGACGGTGTAAACGACGACGAGCGTGGAAATCGGGATCTTGTAGGTCATCGCAGCGTGGTGCCGCCCGCGTACTTATAACGGACGACAGGACGAAAAGGGGTTACCGGGTCGCC
>JANMCS010000409.1:0-29682 GCA_031361405.1 Betaproteobacteria bacterium | reverse complement strand
ATCTACGGGCACGACACGCTGGCGGACGTCAACGCCCGGTTGGTCGCGCAAGGCAACGCGGCTGGCGTGCAGGTCGCCACGTTCCAGAGCAACCATGAGGGCGCACTGGTCGATCGCGTGCACGCAGCGCGCACCGAGGGGGTCGCCTTCGTCGTGATCAATCCCGGCGCACTGACCCACACCAGCGTGGCGCTGCGCGATGCGCTCGCCGGCGTTGCCATACCGTTCATTGAAGTGCACCTGACCAATGTGCATGCCCGCGAAGCGTTCCGGCATCACTCCTATTTTTCCGACAACGCTGTCGGTACGATCGTCGGCCTCGGTCCGCGCGGCTACGAATTCGCGCTGGCGTATGCGGTGGCCCGACTGAAGGACTGACCATGGACCTGCGCAAACTCAAGACGCTGATCGAACTGGTCGAGACGTCGGGCATTGCCGAGCTCGAGATACAGGAAGGCGAGGAGCGCGTCAGGATCACCCGCGCACTGCCCGTGGCGCAGGCCGCGGCGGCGACGCCGACCACGATGCAGGTCGGCAGCGCCGCTGCCGCGCCGGCCCCGGCGCCCGCCGTCGAAGCCGCGCCGCCGGTCGTCGAGGGCCACGTGGTCAAGTCGCCGATGGTCGGCACGTTCTACCGGTCGGCCACGCCGGGCTCGAAGCCGTTCGTCGAGATCGGCGATACGGTGACCGAAGGCGCCACGCTCTGCATCATCGAGGCGATGAAACTGATGAACGAAATTGAATCGGACAAGGCGGGCGTGGTGAAGGCCATCCCCGCGGAGAACGGCCAACCGGTGGAGTTCGGACAACCGCTCTTCATCATCGGCTGACGACCGCTCCCTGTGGCACTCACCAAAGCGTCGGCGGCCAAGGGCTCCGACAAGCTCTTCGAAAAAGTCCTGATCGCCAATCGCGGCGAGATCGCGTTGCGCATCCAGCGCGCGTGCCGCGAGATGGGTATCAAGACCGTGGTCGTGCATTCCGAAGCGGACCGCGACGCCAAGTACGTGCGCCTCGCCGACGAATCGGTATGCATCGGCCCTGCGCCGTCGGCGCAAAGCTATCTGCATGTCCCCGCGATCATCGCGGCGGCCGAAGTCACCGACGCGCAGGCGATCCATCCCGGCTATGGCTTCCTGTCCGAGAACGCCGACTTCGCCGACAAGGTGGAAAAATCGGGCTTCGTGTTCATCGGTCCGCGTCCGGAGACCATTCGCCTGATGGGCGACAAGGTCAGCGCCAAGAACGCCATGCTGAAGGCCGGCGTGCCATGCGTGCCGGGTTCGGAAGGCTCGTTGCCCGACGACCCGAAGGAAATCGTGCGCATCGCGCGCGCCGTGGGCTATCCGGTGATCATCAAGGCGGCCGGCGGCGGCGGCGGGCGCGGCATGCGGGTCGTGCATACGGAAGCGGCGCTGCTGCCCGCGGTGACGCTGACGCGTGCCGAGGCCCAGGCGGCGTTCGGCAATCCGACGGTGTACATGGAGAAGTTCCTGACCAGTCCGCGCCACATTGAAATCCAGGTGCTGGCCGATCAGTACAAGAACGCCGTATATCTGTTCGAGCGCGATTGCTCGATGCAGCGGCGGCACCAGAAGATCATCGAGGAAGCGCCGGCTCCGGGCATCAACCAGCGCGCGTTGACGCGCATCGGCGAGCGCTGCGCCGATGCGTGCCGTCGCATCGGCTATCGGGGTGCGGGCACGTTCGAGTTCCTGTATGAGGACGACCAGTTCTTCTTCATCGAGATGAACACGCGCGTGCAGGTCGAGCATCCGGTCACCGAGCTCATCACCGGCATCGACATCGTGCAGCAGCAGATCCTGGTTGCGGCTGGGCGCAAGCTCGCGTTCCGCCAGCGTGACATCGTGCGGCGCGGGCATGCGATCGAATGCCGGATCAACGCGGAAGATCCGGTGACGTTCGTGCCTTCGCCGGGCCGCATCACGTCGTGGCATCCGCCGGGCGGCCCCGGCATCCGCGTCGACTCGCACGCGTACACCAACTATTTCGTGCCGCCCTATTACGATTCGATGATCGGCAAGGTCATCGCGTACGGGGATACGCGCGACCAGGCGCTGGCGCGGATGCGCATCGCGCTGTCCGAGATGGTGGTCGAGGGGATCAAAACCAACATTCCGCTGCACCAGGAGCTGATGCAGGACGACAAGTTCCTGCGCGGCGGCACCTCCATTCATTATCTCGAAGAGCGGATGGCGAAGCGCCTATGACGTGCTGCGGCCGGACGCCGTGACCTACACCGCCCTTCGCTTCGACACGGCGGCGGCGCTGGCGGACGCGTGGTCCGATGCATTGCTCGAAGCCGGCGCCCTGGCGGTCGATGTCTCCGATCCCGGGGCCGGTACCGACGCCGAATCGCCGTTGTATGGTGAGCCCGGCGAACCGGTGGCCAGCGCGTGGCCGTTGTCGCGCGTGGCCGCGCTGGTCGCCGAGGGCACCGATCCGCAGGCGGTGCTGGAGCTCGCGGCCGAAGCGCTTGACGCGTCGCTGCCGTCATTCGAATTGTCCCCGGTGCCGGAGCAGGATTGGGTGCGGCAGACGCAGGCCCAGTTCGGCCCCATCCAGATCGCGCCCGGTTTCTACATCGTGCCGACGTGGGCAGAAGCGCCCGACCCGACCGCGCTCAACCTGCGCCTCGATCCGGGCCTGGCGTTTGGCACCGGCTCGCATCCGACCACGCGGCTGTGTCTCGAATGGCTGCGGGCATCCGTGGCCGGTGGCGAATCCGTGCTGGACTACGGTTGCGGCTCCGGCATCCTCGCGATTGCGGCCGCCAAGCTCGGCGCGACGCGGGTCACCGCCACCGATGTGGATGCGCAGGCACTGGCCGCCAGCCGTGCCAATGCGCTGGCGAATGATGTACGCATCGAGGTGGTCGCGCCCGACGCGTTGCCGAAGCGCGCCGACGCCATCGTCGTCGCCAACATCCTCGCCAATCCGCTCATCCTGCTGGCGCCCGCACTGGCGGCGCGGGTGCGGCCCGGCGGCCACATCGCGCTGTCGGGCATCCTCGCCGCGCAGGCCGCAGCTGTCGCCACTGCCTATGCGCGCTGGTTTACACTCGCGCCGTGGCGGGAGGACGACGGATGGGTGTTGTTGACCGGGACGCGCAGCGCATGAGCGGCGCGCCCGCAGCCACCACGTTCCGCGTGGGCGCCGTGATCCGATGATCGCCGAAGAACAATTCACTCGCTGCCCGGGCTGCAGGACCGTATTCCGTGTCACCGACGCGCAGCTCGCGTTGCGCGATGGACAGGTGCGTTGCGGCCACTGCCGCACGGTGTTTGATGGCCTCGAACATCTCATTTCGCTGGCGCCGACGATCCCGGCGGAAGGCGATGCGCCGCCCGACGAGCTGGCGGCCGGCCCGCTGACGGTGACGTTGCGCAGCGCGCAGGCACTTGATCCCCCGCCGCCCGACGCACCGCCCGCGAAGCCGGACAGCGCGGTCGACTACGAGAACCGCTTCGCGTGGGAAACCAAGCGGCCGCGGTCGCGTCTCTGGGTCATTCTGGGCGCTATGGCGATTCCGGTGCTGGTGCTGGCGTTGCTGGCGCAGGCGCTCATCCATTTCCGCGACACGCTGGCCGCCAACAGCCCGACGCTGAAGCCGTTATTGGTGCGCGGTTGTGCTGCCGTCGGCTGCGCGATCCAGCCGCTGCGCAGCGTTTCGGCGCTATCGATCGACGCGTCCGACCTGCAGGCCGACCCCGCCCATCGCGGGCTGCTGATCCTCACGGCGACGCTGCGCAACCGGGCCCCATTTGCCATCGGATTTCCGCATCTCGAATTGTCGCTGACCGACGCGCAGGACCAGGTCGTGGTGCGGCGGGCGCTGGCGCCGGCCGACTATGTCGGCGGCACCGCCGATATTGCCGCAGGGATTGCGGGCAACAGCGAAGTCCCCGTCAAGATCTTCATTGACGCCAGCGCGACCACGCAGGCGGGCTATCGGCTGTACCTGTTTTTCCCCTGATCCCCTGCGCCAATCGGGATTTGCACCAACAGGGCGCGGACGATTGTGCCGGCCATTCGCCGACGGCCATCGGCAAACGCTCAACCCTTGCCGGAATCCGGGCGGAGATTGCATGGCCATCGATTTTGGCGAACCGGCGCCCGCGGCGTCAGCCGGGGTGTCGGTCGGCCAACGGCCTTCGCACCATTCACGCGCGTTGTTCTATCGGGCCGCTCCGAAACAGTGCAAAATATCGGAGTCGTTGCCTGCCAAACGCCGAAAAGCCCCTGAAAACCGCGTGTTGCGGCGATCAGGCTCATGGCATGGTTCTCGCTAAAACAGTCCTGCTCGATTTACGCGAGGCAACAGACGCCTCTTACAAACGCATCATCAGGAGATTTCATGGCAACACCGGCTGACGTGCTGAAAATGATCAAGGACAAGGAGGTCAAGTTTGTCGACCTTCGCTTCACCGACACCAAGGGCAAGGAACAGCACGTCTCGGTGCCGACCAAAGTGTTCACGGAAGACAAGTTCATCTCAGGCCATGCGTTCGACGGCTCGTCGATTGCCGGCTGGAAAGGCATCCAGGCGTCGGACATGCTGCTGATGCCGGACCCGGCCACCGCCAACATCGATCCGTTCATGGACGAAACCACGCTGCTGCTCACCTGCGACGTCATCGAGCCCATGGATGGCAAGGGCTACGAGCGCGATCCGCGGTCGCTGGCCAAGCGCGCCGAGTCCTATCTCAAG
Source organism: Betaproteobacteria bacterium (assembly GCA_031361405.1). Taxonomy (GTDB): domain Bacteria; phylum Pseudomonadota; class Gammaproteobacteria; order Burkholderiales; family Casimicrobiaceae; genus VBCG01. The sequence continues at coordinate 24,950 of JANMCS010000409.1, read as the reverse complement.
TCGTCCGGCATGGGCGATGTCGCCTACTTCGGTCCCGAACCCGAATTCTTCATCTTTGACGCCGTCGAGTGGTCAATCGACATGTCGGGCAGCTACTGCAAGGTGTTCTCGTCCGAGGCGGCGTGGTCGTCGTCGGACAAGTTCGAAGGCGGCAACATGGGCCACCGGCCCACGGTGAAGGGCGGCTACTTCCCCGTGCCGCCGGTCGATCAATTGCAGGACCTGCGCTCGGCGATGTGCATCGCGCTCGAACAGATGGGTGTTGAAGTCGAAGTTCATCACCATGAAGTGGCCAACGCCGGACAGTGCGAGATCGGCACCAAGTTCGAGACGCTGGTGAAGCGCGCCGACTGGTGCCAGATCATGAAGTACGTGATCCACAACACCGCGCATGCCTACGGCAAGACAGCCACGTTCATGCCGAAGCCCATCGTCGGCGACAATGGCTCGGGCATGCACGTCCATCAGTCGATCTGGAAGGGCGGCAAGAATCTCTTCGCCGGTGACGGTTACTCGGGCCTGTCGGAGTTGGCGCTGTATTACATCGGCGGCATCATCAAGCATGCGCGTGCGCTGAACGCCATCACCAATCCGGGCACCAACTCGTACAAGCGACTGGTCCCCGGCTTCGAGGCGCCTGTCAAGCTCGCGTATTCGGCGCGCAACCGTTCCGCATCGATCCGCATTCCGTATGTGTCCAACCCGAAGGGCCGGCGCATCGAAGTGCGCTTCCCGGACCCCACCTGCAATCCGTATCTCGCGTTCTCGGCGATGCTGATGGCGGGTCTTGACGGCATCCAGAACAAGATTCATCCGGGCGATCCCGCCGACAAAAACCTCTACGACCTGCCGCCGGAGGAGGATGCCAAGATCCCGACCGTGTGCTCGTCGCTGGACATGGCGCTTGACTATCTCGATCGCGATCGCGAGTTCCTGACGCGTGGTGGCGTGTTCACCAACGACATGATCGACGCCTACATCTCGCTCAAGATGGAAGAAGTGACCCGGTTCCGGATGACCACGCATCCGGTCGAGTACGACATGTACTACAGCCTGTAAGCGCGGATCCATGTCAGCGCCCCGCGCGGCGCAAGCGTTAGTGGAAGAGCAGGGGCAGGCCTTGTGCCTGCCCCTTTTGCTTACTGCCCGCGTGCTCTACACTCGGACGCCATGGTCCACGATGTCTTCGATGCTGGAAAACGGTGCGTGTGCACGCTTGCGTGGTGCGCTGCGGTCGTTTGCGCGCCCGCAGCATGGGCGCAGGCTTCGGTATGCAAGTACGTCGATGCCGACGGCAACATCGTGTTCTCCAATCTGCCCCCCGAAAAGGGGCAGCGGAAAATCTCGTGCATCGGCAGCGACGAACCGCGCAAGGGGTCGCCACCCGCGCGCGGAACGCCGACGCCCGCCGGCTTTCCCAAGGTCGATGCCGATACGCAGCGCACGCGCGACGACATGCGCCGCAAGGTGCTCGCCGATGAGCTCGGCGCGGAGGAAAAGCTGCTCGTCGAGGCACGTACCACCTACGCCAACGGCGCGCCGGTGCCGCTGCCCGAGGAGCAGGGCAACGCCGAGAAATATCGCGAGCGCATCGCGCGGCTGCGCCAGTCGATGCAGTTGCACGGGCGCAACATCGACGCGCTGCGCAAAGAGCTCGGCACCACGAAATGACCCGCGCGCCCGGCCCCGGGCGCGGAACTTGCTAAGTTTTCGTGTGCATGCCGTGGCCGCGGCGTGGCACGGCGGGACATCGCGATGAAGCTGCGCTTCTTTCCATCGACGGCGACGGCGCCGCCCGCAGTGGCCAGGTATCCCGGTCTTGATCTGCTCGCGGCCGCGATCCTGATGCTGCGCTCCGATGGACGCGTCACCTACGTGAATCCTGCTGCCGAAAACCTGTTCGAGCTCTCTCGCATCAAGTTCCTGGGGCACACGCCGGAGGAACTCTTCGGCGAGTGCCCGGGATTGCGCGGCGCGATCTCCAAGGCCGTGGTCAGCGGCGCGTCGTATACGGAACAGGAAATCGAGCTGGGCGTTGCCGGGCGCGCCCGGCTGCATCTCACGTGCACGGTGTCGTCGATCGAGGCCGGCGACGCGGTGCTGCTGGTCGAGTTCCGCCACATCGACCAACAACTGAAAATCGCGCGCGAGGAGCGCCTGCGCGATCAACAGCAGGCCAATCGCGAACTGATTCGCAGCCTTGCCCACGAGATCAAGAATCCGCTGGGCGGCATCCGCGGCGCGGCGCAGTTGCTGGAAGGCGAGCTCGACCGTCCGCATCTCATCGAATACACGCAGGTCATCATCGGCGAGGCGGACCGGCTGCAGTCTCTGGTGAACCGCCTGTTGACGCCGCACCGGCTGCCAATGTATCGCCGCACCAACATCCACGAAATTGTCGTGCGCGTGCGCAGCGTGGTGCAGGCGGAGTTTTCTGCGATCGCGATGGTGTCGGACTTCGACATCAGCATCCCGGAGTTCGAAGCCGACGCCGAGCAATTAACGCAGGTGGTGATGAACATCGCGCGTAATGCCGCGCAGGCGCTGGCGGGCACGGTCGCGGAACCCCAGATCCGCTTCGAGACGCGCATCGCGCGCGGCGTCACGCTGGCCAAGAAACGGCATCGGCTCGCGCTGGCGCTGTCGATTCACGACAACGGCCCGGGTGTGCCGGCGGCCATCGGCGACACGATTTTCTACCCGCTGGTATCGGGCCGCGATGGTGGCAGTGGTCTGGGCCTCACCATCGCCCAGACCTTTGTCGCCCAACATCAAGGATCGATCGAGTGGAGCAGTGTGCCCGGACACACGGTGTTCACGATCGTGATTCCATTGGAACTGACGCGCGCTGCCGCCTAAGGCGCGCGAGAAGGGAATGCCCCACCATGTACGCCTACGATTACGAACCGCCGCGCAGCGATAACACCCGCGCCGTCTGGATCGTTGACGACGACCGCTCGATTCGCTGGGTTCTCGAAAAGGCCCTGGCACGTGAGGGCATTCCGTTCAAGACCTTTGCCACAGCCTATGAAGTGCTGCAGGCGCTCGCGACGAGTGAGCCGCAGGTGCTGGTGTCCGACATTCGCATGCCTGGCGAAAGCGGCCTCGTGCTGCTCAACAAGGTGAAGGAGCGGTTTCCGCAGATCCCGGTGATCATCATGACCGCCTATTCCGACCTGGACAGCGCGGTCGCCGCGTTCCAGGGGGGCGCGTTCGAATACCTGCCGAAGCCGTTCGATGTCGATCATGCCATGGCACTGATCCGGCGCGCGACGAGCGAGACCACGGTGCCCGCACCGACGACGGGCGTGGTCAACGAAACACCCGAGATCCTGGGCCAGGCGCCGGCGATGCAGGAAGTGTTCCGCGCAATCGGTCGCCTGTCGCAGTCCAACGCCACGGTGACGATCACCGGCGAGTCGGGCACGGGCAAGGAACTGGTCGCGCGCGCGTTGCACCGGCACGGGCCGCGGGCCGCGATGCCCTTCGTTGCAATCAACACGGCCGCCATACCCAAGGACCTGCTCGAGTCGGAACTGTTCGGCCACGAGCGCGGGTCCTTCACCGGCGCGCAGGCGCTGCGGCGCGGACGCTTCGAACAGGCCGAAGGCGGCACGTTGTTCCTGGACGAGATCGGCGACATGCCGGCGGACCTGCAGGTGCGGCTGTTGCGGGTGCTGGCGGACGGCGAGTACTACCGCGTGGGCGGCCATGCGCCGCTGCGCGCCAATGTACGCATCATCGCGGCCACGCACCAGAACCTCGACGAGCGGGTGCGCCAGGGCTTGTTTCGCGAGGACCTGATGCACCGGCTCAATGTCGTGCGCCTGCGCCTGCCGGCGCTGCGCGAGCGGTCCGAGGATATTCCGGCGCTGGCGCGCCATTTCCTGTTGAAGAGCGCGCGCGACCTCGCTGCGGAACCGAAGGTGCTGACCGAGGACGCCACGAAGGCGCTTGCGCAGTTTGCGTTTCCGGGCAACGTGCGGCAACTGGAGAACATCTGTCACTGGCTCACCGTGATGGCGCTGGGACAGCGCGTCGATGTTGCCGACCTGCCCCCGGAAGTCCGTGAAGCGCCGGCCGCCGCAGGTGCCGCCGGCGAGCCTGATTGGCAGCAGGCGCTCGATCGCGAGCTGGCGCAGGCATTGGCACGCGGCGAGCGCAACGTGGGTGACCGGCTCGAACAGGAGTTCGAGAAAACATTGATCCGGCGCGCGTTGACGCATACGGGCGGCCACCGGATGGAAGCCGCGGCGTGGCTGGGCTGGGGCCGCAACACGCTCACGCGCAAGATCCAGGAACTGGGCATGGAGCCCGAGTTGCGCAAGGGCATGCGGGGATAAGTCGCGAACTCCTTAGGCGTTCCGTAGGCGAGGCTTCAGCCTCGCGAGGCGCTGCGCGAATTAATTAGGGTCAGACTCCAATTAATTCATCGGCAGCGCGCCCGGGGCGTGCAGCGAGCGCTCCACCAGTTCCTCGATCACGATGTCGGGCCGCTCGCGTTCAATCAGCGCGCGGTCGAGCTTGCGGGTACCCACGTAGACCGCGCGGCTGAAATTCTCCGACAGCAGCGGGATCAGCGGTATCGCCATCGAATCGCGGAGGATCACGGCGCGCGGCAGGCCGGGCCTGTTGCATGCGTAGAATTCGAAGCCCGGGTATTCGTCCTTGTCGAGGCGCCGCGCGCAACGTCTGGCAGCGTCGCCGAGGACCTTGCCCAGTGGCGCCACATCGTCCTCGCGCACGCGCGACGGCAGTCCCAGCATCTGCACCAGGTCGCCGCTGTAGAAGTCCACGCCGGGAACATACGCCGGCCGCGGCGCCGGTGCGATATCCGCGCGCTTGTCGGCCGGCAGGAGTTCTTTCACCGCGCGCATGATTTCGCCGTAACCCACGACCGCGCCGTTGAAGTTCCAGTGCGAGTCGGTCTGGAAGTACACGCGTTGGCGGGACTTGGCCTCGCGCAAGGCCGGACGCAGGTCGACGAAAGCCACGCGGCCGTCGCGCGCGATGGCGTCACGGACGCGATCGTACGGCGTGGGGCCGGGCGCGGCGGTCACCCATGCCGGCAAGTGTTCCGGATAGATCGTGAATTTTTCCGGGACCACGACGACGAGATACGCGATGCCCAGCGTGTCCAGCCATTCGCGGCGGCGCGCAAGCTCGGCCACTGTGCCATCGACCTCGTCCTGGCTGAAGCTTGCGGTGCCGCGATAGTGACGGGCGAGTGATTGGCCATCCTCGCCAAGCCAGTAGTACCAGCCGTCTCGTCCGCGCAGCACCGTGGCGAGCGCGGACACGCCGAACGCGCGCAGCAGCGTGCCGTGATGGAGGCGCACGAAGAAGTCTCGCCCACCGAAGCGATCGGCGAACGCGCGCTCGAAGGCCGGCGCGAATTCGCGGGTGAGTGCCGGCGCAGGCCACGGCGCCGTCGCGCGGTTCTCGAAACGGGTGAGCGAGGTCTTCCAGGTCGACACCAGTGCCAGGCCCGGCAACGCGAGGCCGAGCGCGAACAGCGCGGCCAGCGCGCGGTCGCGCCACGGGTGATCCGCGGACGCGGGCGCCGGCACCGGCGGCAATGACAGGGGATCGGTGACGGTCATTAGTCAGAAACGGAAGTAGATGAACGGATTGTAGGTGCCGGCGGCCAGCATCGCGCAGGCAATGAGATACACCAGCATCGTCCAGGCGATATCCGCGGCCAGGACGCCGCGCGCACGCAGGCCCGGTTGCGCGGCGACCTGGTCACGCCAGCGCCCCACGCGGCGCGCCACGGGTGTGGCGAATATCATGCCGATGACCAGCGTGAGCGCGACCTGCAGGTCGAGAAATTCCGCGAGCGGATGGCGCAGCGGATTGCCGTCGGCAAAGCCTGCAAGTGCCGCGTAGTACTGCCCGGCCTGTGGCAGCGTTTCGCAGCGGAACAGCACCCAGCCGCCCATGACCGCGAGCAGCGTGTAGACATGCGTGAGCGGGCCGATGCGCACGAGGATGCGCTCGATTCCCGCACGCTCGATGACCAGGAAGAGCCCGTGCCACGCGCCCCACAACACGAACGGCCAGCTGGCCCCGTGCCACAACCCGCACAACGCGAACACGAGCACGAGGTTGGCGTAGGCGCGCCGCTCGCCGCGGCGGTTGCCGCCCAACGGGATATACAGGTAGTCGCGGAACCAGTTCGACAGCGAAATGTGCCAGCGCCGCCAGAATTCGCGCACGCTGCGCGCAATGTACGGGTAGTTGAAGTTCTCGAGGATGCGGAAGCCGAACATCCGCATCAGCCCGATGGCCATGTCCGAATACCCGGAGAAATCGAAATAGATCTGCAGCGTGTAGCAGACAATGCCGAGCCACGCGAGCGGCGTGGTGAGATCGCCGGCAGGCAACGTGAAGATGCGGTCGGCTGTGGCGCCCAGCGTGTTCGCGATCAGCACCTTCTTGCCCAGTCCCAGCACGAAGCGCCGCGCGCCATAGCTGAAATCGGCGAGCCGCTGATTGCGCGCGGAAAGCTGCGCCGCGATGTCGCGCCAGCGGATGATCGGGCCGGCGATCAGCTGCGGAAAGAGGAGGATGTACAGTGCGAAGCGGGGCAGGTTGCGCTCGGCGTCGGCGTTGCGTTTGTAGACGTCGACCACGTAGGAGATCGCGTGGAACGTGAAGAACGAGATGCCGAGCGGCAGCGGAATGGCTGCCACCGCCAGTGGCGTGATCGCGAGCACGGGCGCCAGCGCATTGACGTTGGCCACGGCGAAATTGGCGTACTTGAACACGGCAAGCAGACCGAGGTTGCCGGTGATGGCCACGGCCAGCCAGCCGCGGCGCCGCGATACGGAGGTCGCACGGCTGATGGCGGTGCCGAGGGTGTAGTTGAATGCGACGGAGAAGAGCACCAGCAATAGGTACGGCGCCTCGCCCCAGGCGTAGAACGCAAGGCTTGCCACCAACAGCACGCCATTGCGCCACGATCGCGGCAGCGCGAAATACGCCGCCAGCGTCAGCGGCAGGAACAGGAACAGAAAAATCGGCGATGCAAAAACCATAGGGCGCGAGGGAAAACTTGTCGTGGAACCGGGGCCAAGGGTCGGCGCCTACGGCGGCGACGTCGCCCCGTCTTTCAAGTCAATCCTGCAGTTCGACCAACACGGGCGCGTGATCGGACGGCTTCTCGCCCTTGCGCGCATTGCGGTCGATGCGGCTGCCGGTGCAGCGGGCAGCAAGCGCCGGCGTGAGCAGGATCAGATCGATGCGCAGGCCGCGGTTCTTGGGGAATGCCAGCATGCGATAGTCCCACCACGAAAACGTGGCGGGCGGCTGCTCGAACAACCGGAAACTGTCCTTGAGGCCGGCGTCGAGCAGGACCTGGAGTGCCGCGCGTTCGGGCGGGGACACCAGCACCTGGCCCGCCCATGCCGCAGGATCGTGGACATCGCGATCATCCGGTGCCACGTTGAAATCGCCGAGGACCGCAAGTTGCGGATGGACGGCGATCTCCTTGCGCAAATTCTCTGCAAGTGCCTTCAGCCACGCAAGCTTGTACGGATACTTTTCGGAATCGAGCGCCTGGCCGTTGGGCACATACACGCCGACGACGCGAATGCCGTCAATCGTGGCCGCGATCACGCGCTGCTGCGGATCGTCGAAGCCCGCGATGCCGATCGTGACGTCGCGCGCATCCAGTCCGTGGCGCAGCAGGATCGCCACGCCGTTGTACGTTTTCTGTCCCGCGTAGTGCGCTGCGTAGCCGGCCGCCGCGAGTTCCATGACCGGAAACTTGTGATCCTCGAGCTTGGTTTCCTGCAGGCAGACAACATCGGGGCGCACGGCGGCCAGCCAGTCGAGCAGGCGTGGCAGGCGCACGTTCAGTGAATTGACGTTCCAGGCAGCGAGGATCATGGTCCGGGACAAGCGTGCGGCGTCCGCGACCCGTGTCGCGAACGTGGTGAAGGACGACGGAGCAAGCGGCTATTGCTTGGGGTAGTCGCCACCCTTGGCTGGTGGCGCGACGGCCCGGGTGCCGTCTGGCGCAGGCGCCGCTGCCGGCACGGCGGGCGCGTCGGAAGGCCGCGCGAGCGGCGGCGCGCGGCGCGAGGCCGGTGTTTTCGGATAGCCTGCCGTGTCGAGCGTGGATTGCCAGCGCGCTTCGTTGTAGCCCTTGACGACCAGCTGGTCGCCGACAGCCAGCGTCGGCGCCTTGTCGTCGCTGGTCAATGCCTGCATCCGCGCCATGCCTTGCTCGTTGCTTTGCACATTGATCAACGTGAACGGCACGCCGCGCTTGTTGAGGAGCGACTCGGCGTTCTGGCAGACCTCACCGCAATCAAAGGTGAACAGCGTCACCGGAAATTTTTCGGACGCCTGCTGCGCGGCGATGCTGGGCTCGCTCGTCTCGATGAAATTGCCGCCCATGCGCTTGGTCTGCACGCCCTTCGCATTGGCTGGCGGCGCGCGGTCGGAATAGACGACCTTGCCGTCGGGATCGATGTAGCGATAGACAGGCACGCCCTGGCCGAGCGCCTGGCCGGCAACGGCAACGGTGGCAATCATGAGCGTCCAGCGCAATGCTGACCTATGCATGGAGCCTCCTCGAGGCGTGGCAGCGAGCTTGTGATTATGCCGAAGTCATAGCGGGGGCGCCATGGCCGCTTGGCGGCCCCCGGGTCCATCGATCCTACGCCGTTGCAGCCATGCCGTGGTGGCGCAGCAGTGCGTCGAGCTGCGGCGGGCGGCCACGGAATGCGACAAAGGACTCGAGCGCGGGCCGGCTGCCACCGCGCGCCAGCACCTCGTCGCGGAAGCGGGCCCCGGCGGCGGGCGACAGCACCCCCTGCTCCTCGAACAGGCTGAACGCGTCAGCTGACAGAACCTCGGCCCACTTGTAGCTGTAGTACCCGGCGGCATAGCCACCGGCAAAGACGTGCCCGAACGCATGCATCGACCGGTCGTAAGGCGCGCGTGTGACCACGGCGACTTCGCGGCGCACGGCGTCGAGCGTGACCTGCGGTGGCACGCTGTCATGTCCTGTGCGGTCGTGCAGCAGCATGTCGAAGAGCCCCAGCTCGACCTGGCGCATCGTTGCCATGCCGCTCTGGAAATTGCGGGCGGCGATCATCTTGTCGAAGAGTGCGCGGGGTAGCGGCTCGGCGGTGTCGACGTGTCTGGTCATGTGCGTGAGCACATCCCACTCCCAGCAGAAATTTTCCATGAACTGCGACGGCAGTTCCACCGCGTCCCATTCGACCCCCTGGATACCCGAGATGCCGGCGACGTCGATGCGGGTGAGCAACAGGTGCAGGCCGTGGCCGAATTCGTGGAAGATCGTGATTACTTCGTCGTGCGTGAATGTGGCGGGCTTGCCGTCCACGGGGGCCGACAGGTTGCAGGTGAGATAGGCCACCGGGTTCTGGATGGCGCCGGCGACGCGGCGACGATTGATCGCGTCGTCCATCCATGCGCCACCCTGCTTGCCCTCGCGCGCATAGAGATCGAAATAGAATTGTCCGACCAGATCGCCGTGGCGATCGGTGATTTCGAAGAACCGCACGGATGGATGCCACGTGGTGGCGCCGGATTCGCGGATGCGGACGCCGTAGATGGTCTCGACCACCCGGAAGAGGCCCAGCAGCACCTGATCTTCGGGGAAGTATTGCCGCACTTCCTGCTCGGAATAGGCGTAGCGCTGCGCCTTGAGCCGTTCGGTGGCGAACGCGATATCCCACGGCGCGAAGTCGACAAGTTCGAGTTCGGTGCGGGCGAATTCGGTGAGTTCGGCGAAGTCGCGCTGGGCGAAGGGACGCGCCCGTTGCGCGAGGTCGCGCAGGAACGTGATGACTTCGGCAGGATTGCCGGCCATCTTGGGCACCAGCGATACCTCGGCGTAGTTGCGATAGCCGAGGAGCAGGGCGGCTTCGTGACGCAGCGCGAGGATGCGCGCGATGATCGTGGTGTTGTCCCACGCGGCGTTGGCACCCAGTTCGGACGCGCGCGTGGCGTAGGCCTCGTGCATGCGCCTGCGCAGGTCGCGGTTGCGTGCATTTTGCAGCACCGGCAGGTAGCATGGCATGCGCAGCGTCAGTTTCCAGCCGTCCTTGCCATCGGCCTTGGCGGCCGCACGGGCCGCCGCCAGCACGTCCTGCGGCACGCCGGCGAGTGCACTCGCATCCGTGATGAACAGCGACCATGCGTTGGTGGCATCCAGCACGTGCTCATCGAATTGCGTGGAGAGGTCGGCCAGCTCTTCCTGCAGCACCTTGAAGCGCGCCTTGCCCGCGGCGTCGAGCTCGGCGCCACCCAGCTTGAAGTCACGGAGTTCGTTGTCGATCAATTGGCGGCGAGCCACGTCGAACGAATCAAATTGGGGCTGCGCGCGCAAGGCCCGGTACTTGTCGTACAGGCGCAGGTCCTGCGCGAGATCGGTGTGGAACGCAATGATCGCGGGCAGCGTCGCGTTGTAGGCGTCGCGCAGTTCCGGTGTGTTGACCACCGCATTGAGATGGCGGACGGCGCCCCAGGCACGATCGAGGCGATCAAGGCTACCGGCCAGTGGTTCGACCACGGTTTCCCACGTCGGTGCCGCATCGAGCAGCGCCACGGCTTCGACCGCGCGGCGGCCGTCGTCGAGCAGCGCCTCCATTGCGGGCGCGACGTGTTCAGGGCGGATGGCGTCAAAGCGGGGCAGGCCGGAAAAATCGAGCAGGGGATTGGACAGCGAATTCATGCAGGTCATCCTTGTGGGAAATGGGGCGTCACGCCTGGTGGGCACGCAGCCGTTGGTCGAGTTGGGCTAGATCCTGGGCAGTGCCGACGTTGGCCCAGGACCCGTCGAAGCGCTCCCCGGAGACCCAGCCCCGGGCGATCCATTCCAATAACAGCGGTAGCAGTTTGAGCTTCACGCCGCGCGGAAGTTCGCGAAACAGGGCGGTATCGTACAGGCCGATGTTGCCGAAGGTCAGCCGGAGCTTACCAGCGGCGGTCACCCGGTCGCCGTCGAGCGCGAAATCGCCGTCCGGATGAAACGGCGGATTCGGCACCATCACGAGATGCACGCGCGCGGCTTGCGTTGCGGCAATCGCATCGGCGCGCGCAGCGAGCGCGGCGTAGTCGAATGCAGTGGCGATGTCGGCGGACACGATCAGCACGGGTCCGGGTGGCAGCAGCGGCATGGCCGTGGCGATGCCGCCCGCGGTTTCCAGCGCCTCGGGCTCGAGCGACCACTGGATGCGCACGCCGAAGGCGCTGCCGTCGCCGAGTGCCGCGGTGAGTTGCGCCGAGAGATGCGCGGCATTGATCACGAGGTTGCGATAGCCACTCCGCGCGAGCGCCTCGATCTGCCAGACGATCAACGGCTTGCCACCTGCGTGCAGCAATGGCTTGGGCACCGTGTCGGTCAGCGGCCGCAATCGTTCGCCACGACCGGCGGCGAGGATCATCGCGGTGCGCGTCACGGTCATCAGAACGTGTAGCCGACCACGCGTGGACGCGCATCCAGCTCATCGAGCAGCGCCAGCAACGGCGCAAGCTCCCGATACCGCGCGCATGCGCCGCGCAGGTAGGCCATGACGAGCGGCATGTCCTTCAGATAACCATCCTTGCCGTCGCGGTGGCAAAGCCGCGCGAAGATACCCAGCACCTTCAGCTGTCGCTGCACGCCCATCCATTCGAAGTCGTGCCAGAAGGCACCGAAGTCGTCGTGCACCGGCACGCCCGCCTTCCGCGCGCGTTCCCAGTAGCGCACGGCCAGGTCGATCTGGCGTTCTTCGTCCCACCCGATGTACGCATCGCGCAACAGCGAAACCAGGTCATAGGTGATCGGGCCGCAGACCGCATCCTGGAAATCGAGCACCCCAGGATTGGGTGTGCTGACCATCAGGTTGCGCGAATGAAAGTCGCGATGCACGAAGACTTGCGGCTGCGCGAGGTTGTTGGCGACGAGGCGCGCGAAGATGTCGTCCAGCACCTTGCGCTGCGCATTGGTGAGGACGTGGCCGCGATGCCGGCCGACGTACCACTCCGGGAACAGCTCGAGTTCGCGTTTCAGCAACGCTGCGTCGTAGGGCGGCAGCGCGTCGGGTCGCGAGGTGCGCTGGAAACGCAACAGAGCATCGATCGCGTCGAGATAGAGCGTGCGGGCGTTGTCCGCCGTGAGCGCGGCGAGATAGGTGGTGGTGCCAAGATCGCTCAGCAACAGAAAGCCGCGCTCGAGATCCTCTGCCAGGATCGCGGGCGCATGGACGGCGGCGGTGTGCAGGAGTGCTGCCACCTGCACGAAGGGCCGGCAATCTTCATGCGGTGGCGGCGCATCCATCACAATGAGCGTGGTGGCCTCCGGCGCAAGCCCGTGCGGACTGGCGAGCGTGGCGCGGAAATAGCGGCGAAAGCTCGCATCCGCCGAGGCCGGGGCAAGCGTGAACGCCGTACTGCCAAGCGTATGGGCAACCCAATGCGCAAGCGCAGCTTGGCGCGGATCGGCGGCGGACGTGATCATGGACAGGCAGGACCGGAAAGGGGCGGCAGGAGGCTCGACGCTTGGCGCATTCGCCGCCGGCATCGTTCCGGCAGCGGGGTCGGCGACCTCGCACAGGCTAGAATGCGCCATTTTACCAAACCAGCCAGTGAACTCTCCGATCAAGCTCCCTCTGCCGCGCTGGTCCTTCGTCGCCACTGCGTTGGCGTCCGTGTGCCTGTCCGGCACGCTGGCGGCGCAGGAGCTTGTGCTGAAGTTCGCGCGTGAAATTGAACCCGTGGCAAGAAAATCCGCCGGCGCACCCAGCCGCGGGGCCGGGTCGGTCGATACCGAGTCGCCGCGGATGACGGATGTGGCCGGCGCGGCGCGACCGCAGATTCCTGTTCCGGCAGCGACGCCGGCGCCCCCGCCACCGGCGCCTGACGAGCGCGGGGCCATCTTCCTGCGCGCCGACCGGCTCGAAGGCTCGATGGACAAGAAGATCGAGGCCGCGGGCAAGGTCGAACTGCGCACGCGCCGCGAAACGGTCCTTGCCGATTGGCTGCAATATGACCAGGCCAACGATGAAGTGTGGGGCAAGGGCGACGTCACGTTGCGGCGGGGACTCGACTGGATCACCGGTCCGGAGGTCAAGTTCCAGCGCACGCGCGAGATCGGCTATTTCGACAATCCCAAATTCTTTTTCAGCGAAAACGCATCGCGTGGCGAGGCGAGGGTCATCCGCTTCGAAGGCCCCGACCTGTACGAGGCGAACGACGCGCGCTACACGACCTGCGTGGCGCCCAACAATGACTGGTACCTGCGCAGCGACGAAATCGAGATCGACCAAAAGCGCCGCGTGGGCACGGCGCACGGGGCGCGCGTGTATTTTCTCGACGTGCCGGTCATGTATGCGCCGTGGCTGGAATTTCCGTTGTCCAACGAGCGCAAGTCGGGATTCCTGACGCCGGCGATCGGATCGTCACAGGTCCGCGGTTTTGAAATCGCGACCCCGTACTACTGGAACATCGCGCCGAACTACGACGCGACACTGGTGCCGCGCCTCATGACGCGCCGCGGCCTGCAGCTCGGCGCGCAGGGTCGTTACCTGTTCGATACCGCCGCTGGCGAGGCGCTGGGCGAAATCCTGCCCGACGACCGGGTGACCAATTCGGCGCGCTGGGCCGTGTCGTGGAAGCACAACCAGCAATTGGCGCCGTGGCTTTCCGGCTACGTCAATTACAGCCGCGTATCGGACGACACCTACTTCGCCGATTTTGCCGATCGCGTATCCGTCACGTCGCAGAAGACGCTCGCGCAGGAAGCAGGCCTGGTGGCCAATTACGGGCAATTCTACGTGCTGGCGCGTGCGCAGGCCTTCCAGACGTTGCAGGATCCCAATCCTGCCGCGGCGGTCGTGCCGCCGTACAACATGCTGCCGCAAGTGCGCGCCGCGATGTCCGAAACCGACTGGATGGGCCTCACCTGGAGCGGTTCGGCGGAGTTCGTGCGCTTCGCGCAATCCACGCTCGACCCCACCGGCAACCGGGCGTCGATCTATCCGTCGATGCGCTGGATTCGCCAGGGCAGCGCGTGGTTCGTCAACGTGCATGCGGGCATCAATGCGTGGCAATACGACCTCAACCTGCCGACGGCAGGCGTGCCCAGCGGCCGCGCCGGCGTGGCGGTGCCGGTGGGCAGCGTGGATGCCGGCCTGATCTTCGAGCGCGACTGGAGCATCTTCGGGTCGAATTTCGTGCAGACGCTGGAACCGCGCGCGCTCTACACCTACATTCCGTATCGCAACCAGAACCGGTTGCCGGTGTTCGATACGGTGCTGGACGACTTCAATTTCACGCAACTCTTCAGCGAAAACCGGTTCATCGGTGGCGACCGGATGGGCGACACCAATCAACTGGCACTCGGCGTCACATCGCGGCTGCTCGATCCCGGCACAGGGTCCGAGCGCTTTCGCGTGGCGGTCGGCCAGCGGTTCTACTTCGAGGACCAGCGGATCAATCTCGGCGGCACGCCTCAGGTGGCGGGCTCCTCGGATTTCCTGGTAGGCGCGGAAGGACGCCTGGGCGACGCCTGGGCGCTGATCGGCCTCGCGCAGTACGACTTCGGGACATCCCAGTTTGATCGCTTCAATCTCGGCGCGCGCTATGCGCCGGGCGCGGGCCGCGTGATCAGCGCCACCTATCGCTATTCGCGGGAACTCGTCGACCAGGTCGGCGGTCAATCGGAATTGAAACAGACCTACCTGTCGACGCAATGGCCGCTCACCGAAAACATGACGTTCCTGGGGGCGTGGAACTACTCGATCCCCGACCGCAAGACGTTGGAGGCCGTGGTGGGGCTGGAGTACAATGGTGGATGCTGGGTGTTGCGGGTCGTCGGGCAGCAATTGACCACCACGTCCGAGCAGACCACGCGCTCCGTCTTTGTCCAACTCGAGCTCAACGGTTTGGCACGGGTCGGCACCAGCCCGCTCGATCTCCTGCGGCGGACGGTGCCGGGGTACCTGCGCACCAACGACCCGGCGATCCAGCAACGCGACCGCAGCTTCGATCCGCTGCCCGAATTCTAGAACCCGATCTCACTTTTTTCGCATGAACGCGACCCGCAGCCATGTCGCGATCGAGGAACTGACCATGGGACGCACCTGCCCCGTTTTGAAGCTCGCCGTTGTCGCGGCCATTGTTTTCGCCACAGCCAGCGCGTGGGCGCAGCCCACGGGTTCCGGCATCCAGGTGCCGGGCGCCAATGCTGGACCGCGTCCCGGCGTGCCGTTGCCGCGCCCGGCCGCGGCACCCACGCCGGCCAACGCGGTTGTGCCGCTGGAGCGGGTGGTCGCCGTCGTCAACGACGAAGCGCTCACGCAGTGGGAGTTGAATGAGCATAAACGCATCGTGCTCGCACAGATGCAGGCGTCCAACGTCAAGCCGCCGGCGGCCGACGCGCTCAACACGCAGGTGCTCGAGCGCCTCATCACCGAACGTGCGCTGCTGCAGTTTGCCAAGGACAACGGCATCCGCGTCGACGACCAGACGGTCGAACGCACCGTCCTGCGCATTGCCCAGGAAAACAAGCTGACGCCCGAGGAGCTGCGCAAGGCCCTCGACCGCGAAAAAATTCCGTATGCGAAATATCGCGAGGACATCCGTCGCGAAGTGACCATCCAACGACTGCGCGAACGCGAGGTGGATGCACGCGTCAACGTCTCCGACGCCGAAGTCGACAACTATCTCGCCACGGTGGCCGCGCAGGCCGGCGGCGAAAGCGAATACCTGCTGTCGCACATTCTGGTCACCGTGCCGGAACAGGCTTCGCCGGCGCAGATCGATGCGCGGCGCAGACGCGCCGACGAGGCGCTGCAACAGGTGAAGGGGGGCCGCGACTTCGGCCAGGTCGCCGCCTCGTTCTCCGACTCCAACGATGCGACGCAGGGCGGCGATCTGGGCTGGCGCACCCCCGCACGATTGCCTGCGGTGTTCATCGACGCCATCAAGACGATGAAGCCCGGCGACGTTTCACCGGTGCTGCGCAGCCCCGGCGGATTTCACGTGGTGAAGCTCAGCGACGCGCGCAGCCTCAACGCGCCGACGGTGGTCGAGCAGACCCGCGTGCGCCACATCCTGGTCCGCGTCAGCGAGGTTTCCTCGGAAGCGGAAGCCAAGATCAAGATCGATCGCGTGCGCGACCGCATCGAGGCCGGCGCCAAGTTCTCGGACCAGGCCAAGGCCACGTCCGACGACGGATCGGCGGCCAAGGGCGGCGACCTCGGCTGGATCGGCCCCGGCGATACGGTGCCCGAATTCGAGCAGGCCATGAACAAGCTCAAGGTCGGCGAAGTGTCACCGGCGGTGCGTTCGCCGTTCGGATGGCACCTCATCGTCGTCGATGAGCGGCGCTCGCAGGACATCACGCAGGATCGCCGGCGCGACGTGGCGCGCGCCGCGATCCGCCAGCGCAAGTCCGAAGAGCAGTTCGCGGAATTCCTGCGCCAGGTGCGCGACAAGGCCTACGTCGAGTACAAGATCGACGAGCGCTGATCGCCACCGTTCACGGCGCGGACGGAATCGCTGCGAACCGCGTCAGCGCACGCGGGTTGGTCGTCCGGAAGGTCAGCTCGACGCGAAGCCTTTCCAGCGGTGCGGTGCGCGCGCCGGCGCTGCGCCTGACGGCGATACCTGCATCCGTGGTGCGCAGTGCCGCTCCGCCGGCGTCGGCAATCGTGATCCAGCCGCCGCGCGCATCGCGCCGGGCCTGGATGCGCACCCGTTGCAATCCAGTGTCTTCGATGCCCAGAACGAACGCCTCTGCGGCGCGGGCGGCCTCCGGCAATCCCGGCGGCGACAGCAGGACCATGCGGCGATTGGCGTCGGGACGCAGCCGCAATTCGCCTCGTCCCAGTTCGATGCGTCCGACCTCGGCGGTCCAGCCGTCGCCGTCCGCGTGCTGCGGCGTGCCGAACGTCCACAGCAACGCGCCCTGCGGCAGCCCGGCGCGCGCGAGCATGAAATCGCGCGACGCGTCCTCCAGCGCGGTATTGCGCCAGGCGGTGAAGTTGGAAAAGCCCGGCTGCCCCGCGTTGATGCCGTTGCTGCCGTTCCACGCCATCGGCGAGACAAAGCGCGCGCCATAATTCCACAGGTCGCGCATGCCACGATAGGCGGCGGCGAAGGTGGGTGTGCCCGTGGGGCTGCGCAGGTCGGCCGTGTTGTATTCGACGACCGCCCAACGCGCGTCGACCGCTTCGAGCGTGGCGAAGAGCGAACGGCCGTTGTCCATCGGCACGTCGTTGACGGCGGACTCGCCGTACAGGATCACGCCGAGATGGCCCTGCGCGGGCTTGGCGCCGGCGATGCTCATGCCCCCGGAATCGTAGTTGCGCGGCGGGCTGTCGAGGTTGATCGCGAAGGGCATCGCATCGTGCTGTGGCGCCATCAGTCCCTGCGACGACCAGATGTGCGATGACGGGATGCCCGACTCCACCAGCCATTGCGCCAGCTCGTCGTAGTGCAGGTGGACAAGATGGCGCCGGAAGATTTCCCACTCGCGGACCCACGGATTTTTCCAGAACGGCACTCCGCCCGCGGGCGGGTTGCGCACGAATTCGCGCGGCGGGTCCACGTCATTCCACGTCTTCCAGTGCGTACCGGCGAGGCGATTGGCCTCGGCCAGCGTGAGCGGGCGCGCCCGACGATAGGCGCGCAGGTCGGGAATGCCGGGACCGCCCTTGCCCGCGTAGGGGCCGGACCCCGCGAGCCACTCGCGAAACTGCCGCAATGTATCCGGGTTGTAGTCGTACCACTGTTGTTCGGCGAAGAACGGATTGAGATAGGTGTCGGGATCGAGGTTGACGCCGACAAAGAGCGCCGGATCCGCGCGCGCGAATGCCGCCAGCAGCGCGCCCGCCTGCTGCAGGTTGCGCTTCTTGTAGCGGCGCACGTCGGCGTTGTAGACATTGAACGTGAGCGAGCGCGCGAGCTCCGGCGCTTCCTGCGAACCGGGGAGGTTCTTGAGGAAGTTGTCCGGCATCACCTGGTTCTTTTCATTCCACTGGCAATTGGCGACGTCCTGCTCGAGCCGGTCGTTGACGTCCCAGTCGGGGACATCGCAATAGGCGTCGGCCCAGATGCCGCCGTTGAGCGTGACCAGCACCGGCATTTTTTTCGCGCGCGAGTGGGCCAGCACCGCGTTGAGGGAATCGTCGCCGATGCGGCGATTGCCGCATTTGCGGGTGGGATCCCAGTCCGGATCGAACGCGTAGTCCGCAGCCGCGCCACGGGTCATCCGCAGATACAGGATGGGCACGCGAAAGCCGGTGGCAATGGTGGCCGACTGGTACGGCGCATAGATCGTGTCGAGTTCGGCCGCGCCGCCGAGATCGAGGCCCGACAACGCGGGCAGCAGGTAGAACGGTGTGGCCTTCTTTGGCGTGAACGCGGCCCAGCGCGTCAGCGCGGCCGGCTCGACGAGGCTGCGGCTGCCCAGGATCTTTTCGCTGCCATCGTTGGCGATCGCCACGATGGTGAGCGCGCGCCGGTCCACGCCGGCCGGCGCGGGATAGGGTGAAAAGTCGCCGGTGAATTCGAAGCCGGCATGGGCATTGCCCACCATGCCGGGGCGCGCCTGCGCGACGTCGGGGCGCGCAATGCCGATGCGCGCGACGTAGGCGCGGCCATCGAGACGAACCTCGACCGCACGCACGCCACCCGGGGCGAGCGCCCAGCCGGAGAGTGTCACGCGCGGCCCCATCATCGCCTCGCCCAGCGGTGCGTCGATGTCGCCTTGCAGGCCGGCGGGAAGCGGCGCAGTGGCGGTGGCGGGTGCGGCGGCGGTTGCCAGTACGGCTGCGACCACTGCCGTATCGGCCGCGCGCGCGCTTTCATGGCGACCCAGTGCAACCCATTCGACGCCGGCGCCGATGGCGACGATGGCGAGGAACGCGGCGAAGATGCGCGGCGCGGTGAAGGTCGTCGACCTGAGATTGTGCATGATGCGATTGTAGCGAGGTGCGGCGGCAATCACATCACGCCAGGACGGGACATCGCCCGACGAGCGGAAGCGCTGTTCGAGATCGCTGGTCCAGCGGAGCGGTCGGGCGCATTGCCGTGCGCGCGTCGCGATTGTTCATCCACGGCGCCATTGCGGCGACGTGCAGCATCACTCGCGTTACTTGGTCTGGTAAACGTAGGCCGTCTGCGCGACGCGGCCCTCATCCAGTTCCGCGCGCTCGCCGACCTGCGCGGGCGTCTTGTCCCAGAAAATGCGGCGGCCTTCGGCCTGCTTTTGCGGCAGGTCGGGTTTCTTCGCGATCAGGTCCTGGATGAACTGCATGTGATCCGAGACGTAGTGGCGCGAGGGAAGCATGGGCATGGCGGGACGATCAATGGATTGGCGCGAAGGTGAAGTCTATCACTCCAGCCGGATCGGTTGCGGCACGTGCCGCCCCGATACCAGCGGGAACGCGAACAGGCGGCACTCGATCGCGCCGTTGAAGAGCGGCACCTTGCGCGCGACCTTCAGGTGGATGAGCTTCGGCAACCGCAGGTCGCCGGTGATGAAACAGGCGGTCCAGCCGGAAAATCGTTGCTTCAATGCATCCCCGAGCAACGGGTAGAACGTGGCAAGTTGCGCGAGGTCGGCCAGACGCACGCCATAGGGCGGATTGGCCACCAGCACGCCGGACGCCGCCGGCGCCGTGCGCGTCAGCAGGTCCGCGGTCGACATGGCGACCCATCCATCGACCTGCGCCGTCCGCAGGTTGCCTTGCGTCTTGGCCACCGCGCCTGGCGCGAGGTCGCTCGCAAACAGCGTCGGCACGGCTGGCGCCGGGCGGATGCGATCGCGCGCGGATTGCTTCAGCCGTTGCCATGCCGGGCCGTCGAACCACAGCAGCCGCTGGAAGCCGAAGGTGCGCGCGAGTCCAGGCGCGCGATCGGCGGCAATCAGCGCAGCTTCCACGGCGAGTGTGCCGCTGCCACACATCGGGTCGAGGAAGGGCTGGTCGGGCGTCCAGCCGGTCAACGCGATCACGCCGGCGGCGAGATTTTCGCGCAGCGGCGCCTCTTCTGCATCGCGCCGATAGCCACGCTTGAACAGCGGCTCGCCCGACGTGTCGAGATAGATGGTGGCGTCGCGCTCGGTGAGATGCACATGCACGCGCACATCGGGCAGGCGCTTGTCGATCGAAGGCCGCACGCCGGTATCGTCGCGCAGCCGGTCGCAGACGGCGTCCTTCACCCGCAGCGTGGCGAATTCGAGACTTTGCAGCGGCGATCGCGTGGCCGCGATGTCGACGCGCAGCGTGCGCGTGGGCAGGAACAGCGCCTTCCAGTCGATGGCCTTCACCAGCGCGTACAGCGCATGCTCGTCACTGTACGGACCGTCGCCGACGCGCCACAGGATGCGACTGGCGATCCGCGACTCGAGGTTGGTGCGGCACGCGAGCTCGATCGGTCCGGTGAAGCCGGCACCGCCGTCGACCGTGGTGACATCCGCTGCGCCGAGGCGCGTCAATTCCGCCGCGAGCACGGTCTCGAGGCCGCGCGGGCAGGGGGCGAAGAAGCGTTCGGACATGGCGAAATTCCGGCGCGTTCAGAACGGCTTGGCCAGCACCAGGTACACGACGGCGACCAGGATCGGCAGTGCCGGAATTTCGTTGATCCAGCGATAGAAGCGCTCCGAATGTGTGTTGCGGTCCGCGGCGAACGCGCGCGCGGCGCGCGCCAGCCAGAACTGATAGACGACGAGAATTGCCACGAGCGTGAGCTTGGCGTGCAGCCAGCGGCCGCCGATGCCGTAGCCCAGCCACAGCCACGTGCCGAACACGATGGCGGCCACCATGCTGGGCAGCATGATGCCGCGCAGCAGGCGCCGCTCCATCAGCTTGAAGCGCTCGATGCTGATCGCGTCGGTGGCGGTGGCGTGATAGACGAACAGCCGCGGCAGGTAGAAGAGTCCGGCGAACCACGTGACCACGAACACGACGTGCAGTGTCTTGACGATCAGCATGGACGCTCCCACATCCCCGTGATGACTTGTTGCAGCTGCGGCAACCGGCCATGGAAAAAGTGCCCGCAACCCGGAAACACGGTGATGGGCAATGCCTGCGGACGCGCCCACGCGAGCACCTCCGCGAGCGGCACGACATCGTCCTCCTCGCCATGGATCACGATGGTGTCGGCCGGCACCGTCTCGAGCGCGAAGCGGCCGACCGCAGGCCCCACCAGCACCAGGCGCTGCGCGGTGACAACCCTGGCCACGCGGGTCTGCACGAACGTGCCGAAGGAGAATCCTGCCAGCACCACCGGCAGCGCATCGCCCCAGCGTTCCCGGCCCGCGGCGAGCGCGGCGAGCGCGTCCTGCGTCTCGCCATCGCCATTGTCGAAGGATCCCGCCGATGCGCCGACGCCGCGGAAATTGAAACGCAGCGCGGCGTAGCCCAGCGCGAAGAAGGTTCGCGCCAGCGTCTGCACCACTTTGTTGTCGAGCGTGCCGCCCTGCAGTGGATGCGGATGCGCCACCAGCGCGATGCCGACCGGCGCCGGGGCCGGAGCGTTGAGAACGAGCTCGAGCAGCCCGGCGGGCCCGTCGACGGTGACGCGCTCCGCGGACTTCGGTGTCAAATCACCAGCCGTTCGACAACTTCACCGTGGACGATGTGTCGGTCGATGATCTCGTCGATGTCCTCGCGGTCCACGTAGGTGTACCAGACGGCCTCGGGATAGACAACGAGTACCGGCCCCTCCTCGCAGCGATCGAGGCAGCCCGACGTGTTGATCCGGACCTTGCCGGGGCCGTTGAGTCCCAGCGCCTTGATGCGCCCTTTGGCGTAGCCGCGGATGTCGGCCGCACCGGCATCCGCGCAGCATTTTTCGCCAGCGTCGCGCTGGTTGCAGCAGAAAAAGACGTGGCGTTCGAAGTAGCTCATCGGGTTGGTGGCGGGGCGCGCAGCGCGCCGCGGCGACAGGCGGAAAGGAGCGTCGATTATAGCGGAGCGCCCGCGCGTCGCTCGCGCGGGTCGCCCCAGCGCGGACGCCCCGCCAGCGCGAACAGCCACGCCGCCACCGCGAGCGGCCAGGCGAGCAGCATCGACTGCGTCAGGCCGTTGAAATTGAGCAGGTGGCCGTAGCGCCAGCTGAAGAGCGTCAGCGCCGCGCGCGTGGGCGGCAGGTCCGCCGCGACGATGGGCAGCAGCAGTGATGCCAAGAGCGCAGTGGCGCAGGCGGCGAGCTGCACGGGTCGCGGCATGAACACGATGCACAGCAGGATCAGGAGTCCGGCCGCAATGCCGATCGACACGCCGGGCTTCAGCCAGGTCTCCCAGATCGCGGGCTTCAACAGCAACATGGCCGACGCGCCCTTGACCAGCAGCGCGGCGCCGATCAGCAGTAGCACCGCGCCCCCGATGTAGCGCCGGTCGCGCAGCAACAGCACAAGGAAGAGGCCGACGCCGGTCAATTGCAGCGCCGACTGCGCGGCCTCGATCAGCACCGCGGCACGATCCGGACGCGCCGCGATGTCCCCCAGCGCCATGCTGGCCGGAAGCATCTCCGGATCGAACGTGATGGCGAACAGCGGAATGCCGGGATTGATCTGCGCGGCGAGCCAGACCACCAGCAGCGCGAGGCCCACGTCGCCCAGCATCCCTGGCAGGAACACGACATGGCGCATGCCCGACACCAGCAGGCGCGTGCGTTCGGAGCGAACGATGACGGCAGCCAGGAACGCGCCCAGCAGCGTGCCACCCGTGTTGGCCATGAAATCGATCAGGTTCGCGTCGCGTGACGGCAGGAACATCTGCAGCGTCTCGAGGCCGAAGGACAGCGTCATCCCCACCGCCAGCGCCAGGGTTGCGCGCGTGGCAGGCGTGGCGCGCCGTGGCGTCAACGCGATGAAAAGGCCGAAGGGGAGATAGGCGAGGACGTTGGCCACCACGTCGGCGCGGGTCCAGCGCGGCGGCCACGGTGCGATCGGCCAGAACGGGGTGCCGTCGGTCGGCGCAAGCCAGGGCGTGAACGGCTGCAGGCTGGCATAGGCGATGGCGGCGCCGTAGAGCAGCGCCAGCGCGTGCGGCAGCAACGTGTGGTGCGGGCGCTCCACCCCGGAATTCATCGCAGCATCGTGCGGACGACGGTGAGGTCGTCGTGGCGCACCAACGGCGCAAATCCGGCTGCGGTGAACATCGACATGGTGCCGTGATAGTGGTCGGTGGCCGTTGTTACATCCGGCGCCGTATTCCACGGAAAGGCATCGACCAGCGCCAAGCCCCGCGCGGCAAGATCGATCAGGCCTGCAGCGAGCAGCGCGCGGGCAATGCCCTGCCGCCGGCGCTTGGGGGGAATGACGAAACAGACGATCGCCGCCGCGTCGTGCGGCGCCACGGGCAGCGGCGGCGCGGCAATGCGCATGCGCGCGCACGCGTGCCGCAATTTCGAATAGGGCTGCGCATTCATCCAGCCCACGACCTCGTCGCCGGCGAAGGCCAGGTAGCCTTCCATTTCACCCGAGGTGATCCGGGCGTCCATCGCCAGGCGGTTGGCAGCGCCGTCGAAGTCGCTCCACGGCAGCGCGACCGGTACTTCGTAATAGTGGCAATAGCACTTCGCCCACCCCGGGTTGTCGGCGAAGGCCGGTCCGCGCTCGTGGTCGAAGAAGGCGAGGTAGGCGTCACGCCCGCCCGGCGTGAGCCGCTCGATGCGCCAGGGAAGCGGGGCCGTCATCGCGCAATGATGGCATGCCCCGGGGGCACTTGTACGGCCGCGGACTAGCGGCCCGCCTTGATCTCCGTCCAGGTCTTGTTGCGCGCGCGCCGCTGCGCGCCGGTCAGATCCTTCAGTTGTTCCAACCTGGCCAGCGTCACGGCGTCCGGAAAGATCGACTTGTCGCGTGCGATCTCGGGCTTGATGAATTGCATCGCCTGCGTATTGGGATTGCCGGAGCCGATGAGGTTGGTGAGCTCGGCCGAATTCTTGCCGTCCAGCATGAAGTTCATGAACTGCAGCGCGAGATCGGGGCGCGGCGCGGCCTTGTGGATGACCATGCTGTCGAGCGCGAGCACGGCGCCTTCCTTCGGCAATGCCTTCACGATGCGGAATGGCCGCTTGGCCGCCTGCGCATCGAGGTCGGCCTGGAAGAAATCGTTGGAATAGCCGTGCGCAAGCCAGATGTTGCCGGCCGTGAGTTCCTTGATGTACGACGATGCGTTGAACGCCGCCCAGTAGGGCTTGGCCTTCTTGATGACGTCGGCGGCTTCCTTCAGGTGCTTTTCATCGGTGTCGTTGGCGGAATAGCCGAGATACTTGAGCGCTGCGGCAAAGAGTTCGCCCGAGCTGTCCAGCACCGTGACGCGGCCCTTGATTTTCTCGAGGATCTTCGGGTCGAAGATCGCGGCCCACGAGTCGACGGTAATGCCGAGCTCCTTCAGCTTCTGGTCGTTGTAGCCCAGCATCGTGACCGTGTATGCGTAGGGGACCGAAAATTGGTTGCCCTTGTCGAACGCGGTGTCGACATACGCCTGGTTGAGGTTTTTGAAGTTCGGAAGCGCGCCCTTGTCGATGGGCTTTAACGCCTGCTGCTTGACCAGCGACTCGAGCGCGTTACCGGTGGGCACCAGGATGTCGTAGCCCTTGGCCCCTGCGGCCAGCTTGGCCAGCAATTCCTCGTTGTCGGAATAGTAGGTCTGCTTCACTTCGCACTTGCACAGCGCCTCGAAGCGCTTGATCGTTTCCGGCGCGATGTAGTTGTTCCAGTTGTAGAGGTGCAGCACGTCC
This sequence comes from Betaproteobacteria bacterium, assembly GCA_031361405.1. Lineage (GTDB taxonomy): Bacteria > Pseudomonadota > Gammaproteobacteria > Burkholderiales > Casimicrobiaceae > VBCG01. The sequence goes on along the minus strand of JANMCS010000409.1, from coordinate 227 downwards.
GTGGCGGCAACGGGGGCGACGGCGAGGGCGACGACGAAGGTGAGGAGGAGGGTGGCGATGCGTTTCATGGGGCGGGGCTCTCCGAACTCGAGCGAAGCATGCTGGGGGAAAGGCGGGATGCAATCAGGATCAGCACCAACGTCAGCAGCATCAGCAGCGTTGACACCGCGTTGACCTCGGGCGTGACGGCAATCTTGATCATCGAGTAGATCTGCAGCGGAAGCGTA
>JANMCS010000386.1:0-4229 GCA_031361405.1 Betaproteobacteria bacterium | reverse complement strand
ACGCTGTTCGCAATGCCGCTGGTCGTCGTCACCGCCGCCGAAGCCACTGGCGCGGTGCCGGTGACGTTGTCCGGTGTGGTCGACGACATCGCCGGCAAAGTCGCCATCCTGCGCGAGCATCACGCCCTTTCCGGCAACGAGAATTTCGCACTGGGCAACGCACTGGTGGCCGCCGACGCACTCGACGTCCGGCACCTGCCCACGCTGCTGTCGATGCGCGCATGGCCGTCGTCATCGACGCCGCCGCGCGACCTTGCGCCAGCGCCGATCACCGTGAGCAGCACGACGGAAGCGGTACACCTGCGGTTCCTGGTGGGCACGGCGCTCGCCGCACCCGCGGCCGATCCGCTGCGTGACCAGAGTATCGGCAAGTGGGGCATCCCCTTTGCTGCCGCAATGGCGCGCGACATCGGCGCCGCGGGCGTTTCCGTGTTGGCGCTTCCGCGTGCACCGCAGGGGCTGGTGGCGGCGCTATGGGCTGGACGTGTCGCCCAGCGTGAAGTCGGTGCGCAACTCTTCGCCAGCAATGCCATCCGGCGCCTGCGCGCCAGTGTGGGCGAGCCGCAGGCGGTGCTGAGCATGCACGGGCCGATCGACAGCAAAGGCGCCGAGGTGCGGCTGTCGTTGTCATCGCCCTTCGATCCGCGCGAAGCCGAAGGTTTCCGCTGTCCGCTGTTGCCGCAGGATCGCGTCGACGACGTCGTCAAGATGCTGGTCGACCTGTTGCGCGATTGCCGTGTTGATTCGATCCGCGAGATGCCGGGACTGCATGCCGATCGCGATCCCGCTACCGGTCTCCCGTTGCTGTTCAAGGGCGACGCGTTGCCGAACGACGGCGCACAGGTGCATTAGCGCAGCGACGATTTGCGCAGCGAGTACGCGCCGCCCGCGCCGTAATTCTCCGTGCGTAGGCTATGCGGGCTGCAGGCCTTCGCGATAGCGGCGGCCGTTCTCGACATAGTGTGCCGCCGCCGCGCGCAGGTTGGCCACCTCGGGATCGGTGAGCGTGCGCACCACCTTGCCGGGAATGCCCATCACGAGCGAACGGTCGGGAATGACCTTGCCCTCGGGGATCAGCGTGCAGGCACCGATGAGGCACTCCCTGCCGATCACCGCGCGATTGAGGATCACCGCCTTGATGCCGATCAGCGAGCCTTCGCCGATCGTGCAGCCATGCAGCATCACCTGGTGCCCGATCGTGACCTCGGGTCCGATGACCAGCGGAATGCCCTCGTCGGTGTGCAGCACCGAACCATCCTGGACGTTCGAGCGCGCCCCGACGACGATCGGCTCGTTGTCGGCGCGGATCACGACGCCGAACCAGACCGACGCCTGATCCTCGAGCACGACACTGCCGACAACGGTCGCATCGGGTGCCACGTAGTGACCGGTGCCGCGCAACTCGACGTGACGATCGCCAAGGGAATACAGCATGGAAAGGTGCCTGTGGTGAAGGACGTCAGGGTTTGGGCAGAAAGCGGATGTCGCCATACCATGCATCCACCGTGGCGCCGGTGTTGTCGGTGTCGGTGAGCACACCGACTTCGAAGAGCATTCCCGGGGCCTCGTTGAACGCACGCCGGAAGTCTTCCACCACGTTGCGCCGCACGGTGACCCACTGCCCGACATTGGCCGGACCGCTGTTGGCCACCACCATCTCGATGCGACGCGTGTGCGGATTGGCAATCACCGTGCCGACCGGCACGCGGTTCGACCAGATGTACATCAGCTCGGCGTAGGGCAGCTCGCGGCCGGTGATGCGCTTCGCGAGCGCCGACGACGTGCGGTCGGCCGCCGTCAACTGCGAGCGGTCACCATCGAAATTCAGAATGATGCGCACCGGCGAGTCCTCGCGGCTGGCCACCGCGTTGTCCGCGCCTTCGATCAACTGTGCGACTTTCCACCGCCATTGCAGGATGGGCGCGGCGTTGACGTCGAAGCGTACCGGCGTCAGCAAGCTGCTGGCCGCCGCTTCGGCGTGGGCATGCAGCACCACGACACCCTGGTCCTCGACGAAGCGATAGGTGGTCGGCGTCTTGAGCGGACCCAGCCGGAATTCCGCCCAGCCCGCCGGCAGGGTGTCGCCGACGCGCGCCGCGGAAAACGGCGGCACCAGCGTCGCGGCCTCCATCCGCTGGGCCGCGGCGCCGCCGGCCAGCAGAAGCCCGAACGCAAGGACAGGTAATGAGGCGTACCGCATGACGTTGACGGAAGACCACGGAGGGAAGGAGGGAGTCGCTATAATAAACGAGGCGTCATTCCGCCTGTCCTTAAGGTGATCCCGCGATGAGCCTCGACCGTGTCCCCGCCGGCAAGGATGTTCCCAACGATTGCAATGTCGTCATCGAGATCCCGATGCGCGGCGACCCGATCAAGTACGAGGTCGACAAGGAAACGGGCGCGATGTTCGTCGACCGCTTCATGTCCACGTCGATGCATTACCCGTGCAATTACGGGTATATCCCGCAGACGCTGTCCGACGACGGCGATCCCTGCGATGTGCTGGTGTTGTCGCCGGTGCCGCTCATCACCGGCGTGGTCGTCCGCTGCCGTCCCATCGGCATGCTGAACATGGACGACGAGGCGGGCGGCGACAGCAAGATCCTCGCCGTGCCGATCGACAAGCTGTCGTCGCTGTATCACCACGTCAAGAGCCCCCGCGACCTCCCCGAGCTCACCACGCGCCAGATCGCCCATTTCTTCGAGCACTACAAGGACCTCGAGCCCGGCAAGTGGGTCCGCATCGCCAGTTGGGTCGAAGCCGAGGCCGCCAAGCGCGAAATCGTCGACGGCGTCGCGCGGCACAACAAGGCCTTGCGCAAGCCTGCGGCCAAGGCGACGCCGGCCAAGGCGGCCCCGCGCAGCAAGTCCTGATGGCCGTGATCGTGCCACCGACATTCGCGGCCGTCGTCGTTGCCGGGTGCCCGGACGGGCGCTGATCCCGTCGTCGCGCACCCGCGCGCCGCCGCCAGCTTTCCCGCACTGTTCGTGCTCCTGTGGAGTACGGGCTTCATCGCGGCCAAGTACGGTCTGCCGTATGCGCCGCCGGCGCAGTTTCTGTTCTACCGGTTCACGTTCGTTGCGCTGCTGATGGCCGCGGTGGCGTGGGCCACGCATGCGACGTGGCCGGCCTCGCGGCGCGAATACCTGCACCTCACCGTGGTCGCGTTGCTGGTCCACGGCACCTACCTCGGCGGCGTGTTCATGGCGCTCGCCGGGGGGATGGCGGCCGCCACCGCCGCGATGCTGGTGGGCCTGCAGCCGGTGTTGACGGTGCTGCTGGCATGGGGCTTCCTGTCCGAGCGCGTGGTGCTGCGGCAATGGCTGGGACTGCTGTGCGGACTCGCCGGCGTTTACCTGGTGGTCCGCCACAAGCTGGATTTGGCAGGCCAACTGCGCGGCGTGCTGCCGTGCACGCTGGCACTGGTCGGAATCAGCGTCGGCACGTTGTATCAAAAGCGGCATTGCGCGCACATCGACCTGCGCAGCGGCGCGGTGATCCAGTACACCGCGTGTGCCGTGGCGTTCGCGCCATTGGCGTTCGTGGTGGCGCCCCACGCCGTGCAGTGGACGCCCGAATTCGTCTTCGCGCTCGGCTGGTCGGTCGTGGTGTTGTCGGTCGGCGCGATCAGCCTCCTGTACTGGTTGCTGCGGCACGGCGCGGCCGCCGGCGTGGCCCGACTTTTCTACCTGGTGCCGCCAGTCACGGCGGTGATGGCATGGCAGCTCTTTGGCGAGACGCTGGGCTGGGAGGCGGTGGCGGGCATGGTGCTGATCACGATTGGCGTCATGCTGGCGCGGCCGCCGGCGCCGCTCCGATCTCCTTAATTCAGGCCGGCGGGCGCGTCGGTGGCGGCGGCGATGGCACGAGACGCGTACCGGCGATGCGGTCGTGCAGAAACTGGCGATCCGGATCGATGAAAGCCCAGAGGAAATTGAACGCAAGCAGCCATGTCGCCTGCACGCCCCACCCGAAGTTGCGCAGCAGCGCATAGGCAAGAACTGCCAGCACCGGACCGATCCATGTGGCCAGGAAGCGCAGCAGCGCCGACTTGCGGGTGACGGGGCTGCCATCGGCCATTGTGAGCTGCAGGCGCCAGGTCTTCATCGGCAGCGTGCGCCGGCCACGCGACCAGCTGGCGACGCAATACCACGCGAGGACGGCGAACAGCATGCAGAAGAGCGCCACGCGCTGCGGCGGGTCGGGAATGGCCAGCGCGGTGGCGGTG
>JANMCS010000365.1:0-7110 GCA_031361405.1 Betaproteobacteria bacterium | reverse complement strand
TGCACGGCATTTTTCAGCTCGCGCACATTGCCCGGCCAACGATGCGCACGGATGGTAGTCATCGCCTGCCGCGAAAATTTCTTGCTCGTGCCCTCGTCGTCGTTGTGCTGGGCCAGGAAGCGCTCCGCCAGCAATTCGGCGTCGCCTTCGCGCTCGCGCAGTGGCGGCAGCGCAATCGGAAACACGGCGAGGCGATACATCAGGTCCTCGCGCAGCTTGTGGTCCTGCACGGCCTGCTGCGGATCGCGGTTGGTCGCCGCCAGCACCCGTACGCGTGCACGCAGTTCTTCTTCGCCGCCCACGCGGGTATACCGGCCCGTTTCGAGGACACGCAACAACCGCACCTGCATTTCGGGCGCCATCTCGGTAATTTCATCGAGAAATAGCGTGCCGCCTTCCGCCCGCTCGAAGCACCCTCGGTGCTGGCGCGCCGCGCCGGTGAACGCGCCTTTTTCATAGCCGAAAAGTTCCGCCTCGATCAGGTTGGCGGGAATGGCGCCGCAGTTGACGGCCACGAAGGGCATCTTCGCCCGTTCGCTGCGGTCGTGGATGGTGCGCGCCACGACTTCCTTGCCGCTGCCTGATTCGCCGGTGATCAACACCGTCGCGTTGGTGGGCGCCACTTTGTCGATGCGGTGATAGATATCGCGCATGGCCGCCGACCCGCCAAACAGGTGGCCGAAGCGGCCGAGCGCGGGCGACGAGGCGGTGACCACGGCGGCAAAGCGCGCGGTCACTACATTGTCGTGAATGGATACGGTGTGGTTCATGCGGGTGTCCCCGGGGGTGACGGCAGACGCCGATGACGCATCGTAGGCGTACGGGCGACAACCTCCGGTCGGCTTGGGACCGATACAGGTGTCGGATGAATCCTACATGACGGCCCTGCAGACACGGGTGACGGGTCCTACAAAGTGGTAACTGGATGCGATCCGGTCCACGGGGGCTTCACCTACACGCTCGCATACGCCCTCGTACACAACCTCGGTTACGGCATCGTCTCCAACTCGATCACCGGTCCGCCCGCCGCCTTTGCATCCGCAGCATCGTGCGTGACCAGCAGCATGGGCAACCCGCGCTGTGCAGCGTGCTCGAATACAAAGCGGCGAAAGTCCTGGCGCAATTGTGCGTCGAGGCGATTGAACGGCTCGTCCAGCAGCAATACCGCGGGCTCGGTCAGCAACGTTCGCATCAATGCCACCCGGGCGCGCTGGCCGCCGGACAGCGTGGCGGGGTCGCGCTCCGCAAAGCCGCTCAAGCCGGCCTCGTTCAAGGCCGCCTCGACATGGTGACGGCGCAGCTGCCGCTCGCGTACGCGCGCGGTCAATGCAAACGCCAGGTTCTCGCCGACGGACAAATGGGGAAACAGGAGATCGTCCTGGAACTGGATGCCCACGCGCCGTCGCTCCGGGGCCACCTCGGTGATGTCGACGCCGCCAACACCCACGCGCCCCGCGGCCACGAACACCGGATCGAGCGTGCCCGCGATGAAGGCCAGCAACGTCGACTTGCCACAGCCTGACGGACCCATCACCGTCGTGCACTTGCCCGGATTCACCGTCAGGTTCAGCACCGGGATCAGCGCCCGGCCATGCAGCTTGATGCACACGTCGTGCAGCTGCAGCGTCGCCAGCGGAAGCGCGTTCATCGCCACCCCTGCATGCCGCGCCGATTGGCATACAGCAGCGCGGGCAATGCTGCCGCCAGCAGGTAGAACAGCAGCGGCAGTGCCGCCTGCATCAGTGCATAGGCGCCGATCACCCGGCGATCGGCGCCCGCCGCCAGCGTGACCGCTTCGGTGGTCAAGGTCGGAATGCGTCCATTCCCCGCAAACAGTGTGGCCAGGTATTGCCCGACGCTTACCGCGAAGGCGACCGCACAGGCTATCAACAACGGGCGCAGCAGCAGCGGCAGCTTCACCCGGAACAAGATTCGCGTCGGCGATGCGCCGAGGCTCGCCGCTGTCCGCGCATACCGCGGATCGAGCGCGCGCCACGGATCCGCAAGCGAGAGAAACAGATAAGGCAGCACAAAGATCAGGTGGGCAAGGATCACGGCGATCACGGCGCCGTCGAGATTGAAACGTACCAGCAGCACCTGCGCACCGAACAGGAAGGCCACCTGCGGGAGCAGCAACGGCACATACAGGATCCACAGCGTGCGCGAACCCGCCTTCACCTGCGCGCGCGATTCATGTTCGAGACACGCCAGCGTCAGTACCAGGGCGATCCCGGTGGCCGCCACGCCCACCACCAGCGTCCATTGCGCGGGCACGGCCAGCCCCTGCAATTGTCGCAGCCAATTCGCCAGCGACCACGCCCGCGGCAGCGCATCGGGAAAGCGCCACTGCGTGGCGAACGACCAAATACCCATGCCGACAATCGCCAGTACCGCAAGAGCGAACAGCGTCATCACGACGCCCGCCGCGCCGGCAGCGATCGCGTTCGCGGCACCGCGGCGGCGGCCACGCACGATCCAGTGGCGCCCCAGGGCGACGGCCACCCGTTCCAGCACGAACCAGCCGCCTACAACTGCGACCACGAGCACCACCAGCAGGATCGCAGCAGCCGCCGCCTGAAAATAAAACGCAATGTCGGCATCGGTAAACCAGCGGACGGCGAGCACCGCCAGCGTGGGTGGATTGGTGGGTCCGAGGATCAGCGCCACATCCACCACCGATAGCGAGAACGCAATTACGGCATAAATGGGCAGGCGAATCTGCGGATAGATCTGCGGCAGGATCACCTTCAGCCAGGCTTCGGCACGCGCATAGCCGGCGGCGCGCGCCACGGCAAGATGCTGCGCTGCGGCGACCTGATGCAACGCGCCGACAATCATCAACACGAGATACGGAATTTCCTTCAGCAGCAATCCCAGCACCAGCGCGGCGCCGCTGGGATGGCCCACGGTCGCGACGTCGGGTGGCAGCGTCCAGCCGGTGAGCCACGGCGAGATGGCGCGCACCACCCATCCCGACGGCGCAATCAGGAAGGCGAGGCCGAGCGCGAGCGCCGAATGCGGCGTGGCGAGAATCGGCGCCATCCACCCACCCACGCGGCGCGCCCACGACCGTCCCCATGCCCATGCGCAGAAGCCGAACGCGCCGACGACGGCCAGCACGGAGGCCGCGATGCCCGTGACCAGCGTGGTGATGAGGCTGGTGGCGAATCCAGGTGCCGCGGCGAGCTTGCGCCAGCCATCGACATTGAACGAGGCACCACCAATCGCGGGCAGGTAACCGAAAGCCGGCAGCAACGTACCGAGCAGCCCGGCAACGATCGGCAGCAGCAGCACCGTGACCGTCACCGCCGGCGCGAAACGCAACACGCCGTCGGCGCGCTGCGTGGTCACCTGGTGTAGCGCTTCTCCCATTCGGCCGTGATCCTGGTCATCCACGACGGATGGGGTTCGAGCAGCGACACGCCGAGTTCCGCATTCGACGGCAGCGCGGGCGACTTCGGCAGGTCCTCGAAGCGCTTGCGCTCAGGCGCGCTCAACTTGCCGAAATCAAGCACGCTGAAGTTGCCCATCTGCCGGAAGTCCTGCGCGTAGGCCTGGGTCGCGGGCTCGAGCAGGAAATTGGCCACCACCATCGCGCCTTCCTTGTAGGCGGCGTTGTAGGGGATGGCCACGAAGCTGGTGTTGCCGATCGTGCCTTTACGCAGGACGAACGTGCGCACCGGATCGGGCAGCAATCCCGCGTTAATCGCCACCGCAGCTTCCGCCGGGTTGAACGAAATCATGAGGTCGATCTCGCCGTCGTTGAGCAGCTGGCGCTGCGCGGGGCCGTTCTCCGGAAACTGCTTGCCTTGCCGCCACAGCTGCGGCCGCAGCATGTCGTACCACGCCCACATCGGCGCGGTCACCGCAGCGAAATTCTCGTCGGTGGCCGGACGCTGCAACACTGCCGGGTCCGGCGTCAATTCGTGCAGCGCCTGCTTCAGAAACGTGGAACCCAGGAAGTTGCGGACGTTGGGATGCGTGATCCGTCCCGGATGCTTCGCCGCCCAAGCCGCCAGTTCCACCATCGACCCCGGCGTCTCCTGCATGCGCTTGCTGTCGTACACGAAGACGATCTGCGCGCGCCGCCACGGCGACTCGAGGCCGTCAACGGGAATCGTGAAATCGACGACATTGGAGCGCGTGTTGACCGTGTCCACGCGCGTGAAATTGGGCATCGCCTGCGTGAACGGGCCGAACAGCAGGCCCTGCTGCTTCAGCGCGAGGAAGTTGGCACCGTTGATCCAGATGAGGTCCACCGTGCCGTCCGCATTGCGGCCCGCTGCCCTTTCGGCCACCACGCGCGTGACCGCCTCGGCCGTATCCTTCAGCTTGACGTGGTTTACCGTGACCCCGTAGCGCTTGCTGACCTCGTCGCCCACCCACGCGATGAACGCATTGGTCTTCTCGTCGCCGGCCCACGCGTTCCAGTTGATGCTTTGGCCTTTGGCCTTGGCCACCACGTCCGGCCATTGAAGCGCCTGCGCCCATGTCGGTCCCGCGACCAGCGCGATCGCCACCGCCGCAATCCACCGCACCATCACGACGGCACGCGCTGCGAGAACCTGACGATCGCAGTCTCATCGACGCGCGGGGGCACCGTGGCCACCATCTCCGGTAGCAATCCCTTGGCCAGGCGCCGGCGCTCGCGCGCCTGTGCCAGCACCGGCCCCAGCATCTCCTCGTGGAATCGGTCGCAGCCGATGCAAAGATTCTGGTACGGCGTGCCATCGGGCATCGTGGTGCGCGATTGGGCCAGGAATTCACCTTCGCTCCAGCCATCCACGAGGCCCATGCGCTCCGGATGGCCCATCGTGATTGCCTCGTAGGCGGGCACGCCCACCAGCGACTCGAGGATTTCGATCAGGTTGTCCTCCAGCAGGCTGCCGATCGGAAGCTTGGTCTTCACGCAGCACGGATAGACGGCGCCATCTGGCTCGATGGAAACCTCCGAGCCGTTGTATTGGTGCCGCAGGAAATTGAGCCCGCCCGACCAGCGATTGCAGAAATTGTCGGCCAGCGTGGCATGCGACAGGTTGTTCTGCCACGCCCGACCCCGCGGCCACAGCTTGCCGATCCACGAATCCGGCGTGGCGCCGAAAAAACTGTACACCGGTCCCGGCTCTTCGTGCCAGTTGCGCGTGGTGGCCGACAGTCCCGAGCGCCGCATGCCGTGTCGCTCGAACAGTGCCGTCAACTTGTCCATGAATGCCTGCTGCTTGACCGGTCCTTCGAGTCCCACATGGAAATCATCCACGCTGGCCACCGAAATCATCCACACGCCGCGCGCCAGGAGGTCGGCAACGATCTCGTCGGTGAGCAGGTCGCCGGTGGTCTGCACGACGACCTTGATGCCGCCCTGCGCCGCATAGCGTTCACGCAAGCCTTCCAGCACCTTGTAGGTCACGCGCTCGCGCACCGGATCGAGCAGCGACTCGCCGCCGGACAGCACGATGCGCCCGGTCTTTTCCGCAAAGGTACCGTCCGCACGCGGATCATCCAGATCGAGGTAGGTGAAGCGCTCGGGCAGGTTGGCCAGGATGCGCGGAAAATTGCGTTCGGCTTCCTGCACGACCTCCTCCAGCTGCCCGCGGATGTAGGGGCGGAAGCGGTCTTCGTAGCAATGCCTGCACTTGCGATGGCAAGCCCAGGCCATGACGTAGTAGATGGATTCCATGGATCGATGGTTGGCGTGACGAGGCGGGCAGGTGAGGCAATTATGCAGGAACGAGTCAACGCCTCGATCGGCGCCCACCACCTTGACCAGGTGCGTCGGGCTTCGACAAGGAAAAATTACAGCCGACCGCGCGCGGGAATCGGCGGTCTTGGCGGAGCCGGTTTCCGATCAGCGTGATCTCAAGGCGTCGTCGGCGCCCAGATGCTGACCGAAGGCTCCGTGAAGTCGGGAATGTTGCCGTTTGGCAACCGCAGCACTTCGTAGTTCAGCGCATACACGCTGCGCCAGAAATCAACCGCGAGCCTGGCCGCGTTCAGATTCAAGGTGGTGGAAATCGGGCTGGTGCCCTTCTGCAACGGGTGATAGATGTCGAGGCGATGCACGTTGTTGCGGTCGGTTGAAAGGACGTAGAGATAGCCCGAGAACTCGACGGCCAGATCGAGGTAGAAGTGTTTGCTGGTGGCCCGCAATTCCAGGTAGTACGGCGGATCCTGGTTCTTGAAATAGGGCACCGGATTGCCGCCCAGATCGAAGGCCTGGATGCGATTGTTCCAGGGCCCGTCTTCCAGCACGAGGATCACGCCATCGGGTGAAATGGCAAGCGCGACGGGCGCTATGATGAGCCCCGGCTGCGTGCCGACACCCGAATACGTGCGCGCCAGGTGATGTTGGGTCACCACGCTGTCGGGCAGCGCGGCCGGCGGCAGCTTCAGCGTCTCGATCTTGTGTTTGGCATTGTTGATGCTGACGATATGACCGGATGGGTGCAGCAGGCAGCGCGTCGAATCGTTGTTCAGCAGGGCAAACGAATGATTGCTGGCCGGTCCCGCGATTCCGGGCGGGTCGAGGTTGATGGGCCGAATCAACAGCGAAGCGGTGTCGACATAGATATTGAGCGACTTGTGCGTGAGCAGGTTGTAGCCCATGCGCACGCCCGTGTTGTAGCCGCATTGACTGGACACGTAGCCATTCTGCGCATTGGCGCCGCCATTACCGGCGTCGGTATTGAGGTTGGCCATCTGGTCGAACTGGCCCTGACCCGACGTACCGCAGCCGTTGACACCGCTGCTGAACGCTTCCCACGAGTATCCGACGTAGCCGTCCTGCGCCGCTGTCTCCTGGCGCACGGTGATGCTCTCGAATGCGGTCAATCCTGGCGCCTGCGAACCGGGGGGCGGCGTGTACGGTGGTGCGTGGCGTCCGTCGGGATCTGTCTGCCACAGATGTTGTCCTTGCGCATTGAGCACCGTCTTGCGCTGGTGGATGTAGCGCGTCTTGCCCGAGATCGGAATCTTGTTTTCAGTGATGTGAAAGCCGGGGATGCCCGGACCCGGCGGTGGCGGGAGCTGGTCCACCGTATTGGACATGAGTCCGGTGGTCGCGTGGCCTGCGCACCACTCGGAGAGCCCGACAGGCGTATTGAGCGAGCGCAC
>JANMCS010000316.1:0-9348 GCA_031361405.1 Betaproteobacteria bacterium | reverse complement strand
GGCGCGAGTCGGCAAAAAGCGGGCGAGTCGAGAATGCCGACCACTGCTTTTTGCCACTCGCGCCCGCCCACGCGGCTCCAATGCGCCCGCCCCACGCGGCCCGCCGCTCACTGCGGCCGTGGAGATGTTTGTCGGGTGCGGGCGAAACGCGCAAGCGATCTCCGATGTACTCTGTTTGCAGGGAAAGCGTGAGCCTCGCAGGCGCTTCGCGAGGCTGAAGCCTCGCCTACAGGCCCATACGCAGCGACATCGATGTGCCTCTAGAACAGAACAGCGCAGCGTCACCAAGCCAACGCCAGCCGGCTCGCCCCGCGCCGTGCCACTACGAACAGAACACCGCAGCGGCACGCGAGGCTGTAGCCCCTCTACAGAACTAGCCGCCCAATCGTCACAACGTAAACGCCATCTCCGACACCAGCGCGCCGGGCAGGCGCGTGCTGGCCAACTGCCGCGACTGATACGTGCCCGATTCCAGCGCGAGCTCGGTTTCCGTCGTCAGCGCCTCGAGATTGCTGCCGAGCATCCGGAACAGCGTGTCGTCGAAGCGCAGCACGTCCACCGGGGCCACCACCTTGCCGCCCTCGACCCAGAACGTGGCGAAGCGCGTCATGCCCGTCATCCGCGCGGCCGGTCGATCGGAGTAGTTGAGGTACCAGAGATTGCCGATCGCGAGACCCGTGTCCAGCGCGGCCAGCGCATCGTGCATCGGCAGCGTGCCGCCGGCCATATTCAGCGCTTCCGGCATCTCGCCACCATTGGCGCCATTCTGTTCGAGGCCGAATTCGAGTGACGTGCGCGGACTGACCAGCGATCCGACCAGCTCGCCGCCACGAATCAGCGGCACATTGTGCGGCCGCGCGAAACCGTCGCCCTGGAATGCGGGCGCGACGCCGTTCGCGGTGTCCTCGGTCAACGTGACGCGCGTATCCAGCGACTGGCCCGAGCGCATCTTGGCCAGTGCGCTTTGCTGCGTGGCCAGCGCGCGACCGGAGAAGCCGCCCCAGCACAGCAGGCCCGCAATTTCCTCCATCGCGGAGGGCGCGAGGTACGCGCGGTACTTGCCCGGCTTCAGCGTGCGCGGCGGGCGGCTGATCAATGCGAAGCGCGTGCGCGCGTCGTCCATTTTTTCGTGGAAGGCCGCGCGGTCCCACGCGAAGCCGGCGTGGCCCGTCTTCACTGCCTTGTCGGCGCGGTGGTACAGGCTCCACTGCAGGTTGAACGTGGTGGTCTCGTGCCAGTTGCGTTGTCCTTCCGAGTTGGCAAAGCCACGCCACACCGGTCCGGCGGCGTAGATGCCCACGAGATCGAGATCGCCTGCTGCACCCAGCACGTCGTCGATCACTTCCGCGGCGGCGGTCAGCGGCGTGCTGCGGATGTCGCGGGACGAATGCACATCGCTCGGCAGCAGCAACAGCGGATCGTCGGCAAGTTGGGGCAGCGCGCTGCGCAATCCCGTGACGATGTCACGCACGGCGGGCGCATCGACGGCCAGGTCGCCCGTCAGCGTCGTGACATGCGAGGCGTGGCGGGTGCCCTTGATCAGGCGCACCTGGAGATAGCGCTGGTCGACGGTGCCCGGCTGGCGCACCTTGCCCTGGTTCATCCGCACGAAGTCGGTCTGCTCGGCGTCGAACGATGCGGTATAGCGTTCGCCGGCAGCGAGCGCCGCCTGCAGGATGGTGGACAGTGCTTCGAAATACGCTTCCATCGCCTCAACCCTCTCCGCCGAAGACTTCCACATCACGAAACGCGCACGCCGGCGTGGCATGGCCCACGCGGATCACCTGCGACGGTTCGCCCTTGCCGCAGTACGGCGTGCCCAGCACCTGCATCGTGTCGCGGTTGCCGACGCGGGCGAGACTGCGCCAGAAATTGGCGGAGACGCCGCGATAGTTGGGATTCTTCACCACGTGCTTCAACTTGCCGTGCTCGATCACGCGGGCCCGCTCGCATCCGAACTGGAACTTGTTGCGCGAGTCGTCGATCGACCACGAGCAATTGGTTTCCATCATCACGCCGTGTTCGATACCGGCGATGAGGTCGTCCATCGAGGCATCGCCCGGCTCGAGGTTCAGGTTGGCCATGCGATCGATCGGCGGGCGGTTCCAGTTGTCGGCGCGCGAGGTGGCGACACCGGGCAGGCCGGCGCGTGCCTGCGAGATGGCGCCACCCAGCGAGCGCTCAAGGATGCCGTTGCGAATGAGATGGGCCTTTTCCGCGCGCATGCCGTCGTCGTCGTAGGCATAGCTCGCGAGCTCTTCCGGCCGCGTCGGGTCGAAGGTGATGTTGAGCAGGTCCGAGCCGTAGCGATACGTGCCGAACATGTCCGGCGTGACGAAACTGGTGCCGGCGAAATTGCGCTCGTCGCCCAGGATGCGGTCGAGTTCGAGCGGATGGCCGATCGACTCGTGGATCTGCAGGATCATCTGGTCGGGCGCCAGCAGCACGTCCATCGTGCCGCTGGGGCAGTTGGGCGCGCCGAGCAACTCGAGCACTTCTTCAGCGATCTTGCGGCCCCCGCCGGCGAAGCCGAAGCGCTTCAGGATTTCCAATCCGCCCTGTTGGCAGATGCCGCGATAGCCGTTGAGCGAGCGGTTCTGCGTCACGCCGTCGGCATGGGCGGTGACCGCCATGCCGGGCATCACGAAGCGGAAGCGCTGGGTCACGTCGCCACCGGTGCTGGTGACAAGACGCTGCGTGGCCGTGCGCACTTCCGCGCTTGCTTCCCAGTCGACGATGCGGGGATCGCAGCCGGCCAGGCGCGACTCCTCCGCCAGCAGGTCGTACCACTCGCGGCGCGTGAGGTTGGCCTCGTCGTAGCCTGGCGACGTGTATTCGCCCGCGGGCTTGGGGTAGGGCAGTGCGCGCGTATCGAGCAAGGCCAGTCGCGCGGTGGCGCGTGCCCACGTCGCCGCACGTTCCATGGCGGCGGCGAGGCCGGCCGGCGACAGGTCGCTCGTGGCGGCGTAACCATAGCCGCCATCGACATAGACCGTGGCCATCACGCCACGGTCGGTGGTGGCGACGAGCGGCATCGGCACGTTCTTGCGCACGGCATAGTTTTCACTGCGTTCATCGACGAAACGCAACGACCAGAAGTCGGCGCGGACGGCAAAGGAGGGGAGCGGTCCGTCAAAGGGCATGGGTAATGTCCGTGGAGGTGGGCGAGCGGCACAGGGTTGGCGCCGGCTGCGAGCCACCATTATCGCCCCGCTGCGCCCCGGCCGGCCCGCGCGGGAGGTCGAGTCAGTCCAGCTCGGGACTGGACAGGGCGCCGAACGACGCCAGCGCGGCCCCGGTCACGCGGGCGATCCGCCAGTCCGGCAGGATCGTTGCCCCCAGCCTTTCATAGAAGCCGATGGCGGGGGTATTCCAGTCCAGCACCGACCATTCGAGGCGACCGCAGCCCCGGGCGCGGGCGGTGGCGGCCAGCGAGGCGAGCAAGCGCCGGCCGATGCCACGGCCCCGATGCGCCGGCAGCACGAACAGATCCTCCAACCAGATCCCCGGGCGGCCGAGAAACGTCGAGAAATTGGTGAAAAACAGCGCAAATGCGATCGCCGACCTGTTTTCGTCGTCTTCGCGGACAATCAGCGCCTCCGCCGCCGGATGCTCGCCGAACAGGGCGTCCTCCAGCGCCGGCACGTCGGCGACCACCAGGTGCGACAGGTGCTCGTAATCCGCCAGCGCCTTGATCAGCCGCAGCAGGTCGGGCACATCCTGCCGCGCCGCCGGCGCCAGCGTGCAGCTCGGGCGGGTCACGGCAAGCGCCGTCCAAGGATCGCGAGATCGCGCTCGACGCCGTCCAGTTCGGCGACCTGGGGCAGCAATCCCCACGGCTGGAAACCCACTTTGTCGAAAAGGGCAAGCGACGGCGCGTTGTGAGCGAAAACGAACGCCAAGAGTGTCCGCAGTCCGAGCGCGGGCGCTTGATGCAGTGCGTGATCCAGCAGCTGCCTGGCGACCCCTTGCCGGCGTGCCTCCGGGGTCACGTACGCGCCGATTTCGGCAGTGGCGTGATAGGCAGGGCGACCGTAGAAGGACCGGATCGACAACCACCCGCTGGGGGTGTTTGCTGCATTGCAAAAGACCCACAGCGGGCGCCGCGCCGGGTCGAACTCGGCGAACCACGCAGCGCGGTCGGCCACCGTCACCGGCGCGGTGTCCGCCGTGGCCATCCGACCCGGAATCGACGCATTGTAGATGGCGACGATCGCAGGCAAATCAGCAGGTTGCGCAATCCGTATTGTCACGTGAAGGAGCCAATTGGCGTAAATGCAACAAAACGCGTTCGACCATTGTAGCAATCGACGCCTTTCGTTGGCTTAGCCTGACGCTGTGTTGTAACTTCGACCTGTGTGCCGGAGAGCGGACGCTGGCAGTTCGCTCGGGGGGCATCAATCATTTATTTACTGGGGGTTTTCCATATGAATTTTCAGCGGAAGAAAGTTGCGATCGCGCTTGGCATGGGCGGATTCGCACTGGTCGCTGGTGGCTCCGTGTTCGCGCAGGACATCAAGGTCAACGTAACCGGTTCGAACATCAAGCGAATCGATTCGGAAACCGCGGCGCCGATCGAAACGATCACACGTGAAGACATCCAGGCGTCGGGCTTGCAGACCATCTCGGACGTTGTCCGCCAGATCACTGCCAACAACAACGGCTCGATTTCGTCATCGTTCACCAACGGCTTCTCGGCCTCCGGCTCCGGCGTTTCGCTGCGCGGCCTCGGCCCCAACAACACCCTGGTGCTGTTGAACGGTCGCCGCCTGGCCAACTTCGGCCTGGCCGATGACGGCCATGCGTCGTACGTCGATCTCCAGCAGATTCCGTTCGATGCTGTTGAACGCATCGAAGTCCTGAAGGATGGCGCGTCCGCCATCTACGGTTCCGACGCGGTTGCCGGCGTGGTCAATATTATCCTGCGCCAGCAGTTCACGGGACTCACCGCCACGGGCACCGCAGGCACCACGGCCAATGGCAAGGGCAACCAGTACAAGGGCGCGGTCACGTTCGGTGCGGGCGACCTCACCAAGGACAGGTACAACGTCTATCTGACCCTCGACGCGCAGAAGCAGGATGCCAATCCGGCCAATCGCGGTCGTCAGTACAACGGCACCAACAACCTGACGTTCATGGGCTTGCCCGACACCCGCCCGGGCTATCCGGCGGCCGGATTCGGAACGTCCAGCATTGTCGGCAACGTGCGTCCCGTCAATCCCCTCACCGGGGGTTCGCCTGGCGCGTTCCAGTCGCTGCCCGGTACATGCGCGGTTGCCAATCAAGACAATGGCTTCTGCCGCTACGAAGTCAAGGATTACGTCGACATCCAGCCGAAGGTCGAACGCTTCAACGTCTTCCTGCGCGGCAGCTACAACTTCACCGACACTACCCAGGGCTACACCGAACTGTCGTACTTCGACGTCAAGACGCACACCCGCAACACGCCGACCGGCACGCGGTCCAATTGGTACAACCCGGCGACCAACAGCATCGCCTCCAGCGTCAACATCATGCTGCCGGTGGGCCACCCGGATAACCCGTTCAACGCCGACAACAAGGGCGCTCGCCTGTACTACGTCAACGCTTCGCTCGGCGGTCGCGATACCGACTACGATTCGTCGACGCAGCGCTACCTCGCCGGCGTCAAGGGTTCCAATTATGGTTGGGATTGGGACTTGGCGGGCCTGTACATCAAGAACGACACCAGTGTCACGCGCCAGGGCTTCTACCTGTACGACCGCCTGCTGCAGGGCTTGGCGGGCACCAGCCCGTTCGGCTACTACCGCGTTGGCTCGGGCAGCGCTGGCCTCAACAGCGCGGAGTTCAACAACTATGTCGCACCAAAGGCCAGCTACGACATCAACTCCACCAACACGATTTTCGATGCCAAGGCGTCGCGTGACCTGATGAAGCTCGATGGTGGTCAACTGGCACTTGCAGTCGGCTATGAATTCCGGAAGGAGGAAGTCACCAATCCGGGCGTTCCCGGCACCAACACGGGCAATGTGCTCGGCCTCGGCTACTCGGCCGCCTTCGGCTCGCGCAATGTCAACGCCGTCTTTGCCGAACTGTATGCGCCGGTGCTGAAGAACCTCGAGCTGACGGCCGCCGTTCGCTTCGACGATTACTCGGACGTCGGCACCACGTTCAACCCGAAGGTCGGCGCCAAGTGGACGATCATCCCGCAACTCGTGTTGCGCGGCACATGGGCCACGGCGTTCCGCGCCCCGGGCCTGTATGAAACCAGCACGGCCAACGCCACGGCGGGCTTCACGGTTGCCAACGACCCGGTGCGCTGCCCCGTTACCGGCTCCCCGGCCGACTGCCAGGCACAGGTGCTCGACATCAACACGGGTAACCCGTTCATCAAGCCCGAAAAATCGGATACCTATACGGTGGGCTTGATCTGGGAGCCGATTCCTGGCCTGTCCGCGTCGGTCGACTACTGGAATATCCAGACCAAGGGCCAGATCACGATCGGCAGCGTGGCAGCGGTGCTGGCCAATCCGTCCGGATTCCCGGCGGCAACGGTCGGTCGCGACTCGAACAACCTGCCGGGCATCCCCAATTCGGGCACGGTGCTGTATGTCAGCACGCCGTTCCAGAATGCCAACAAGGTGGAAACGGATGGCATCGACGTCGACCTCATCTGGAAGCAGAGCCTCAGGGATTGGGGCAACCTCACCACCGAACTGCAATGGACGCGCGTCTTCAACTACAACCAGACGTTCTCCAATGGCGAGAAGTTCAAGTACGTGGGCACGCAGGGTAACTACGACGTTTCCAGCGGTTCGGCCACACCGGAAGACCGTATCAACCTGATCATCGGCTGGAACCGGGGTCCGTGGTCTGTCACGGGAACCGTTCGCTACATCAGCGACTACCAGTCGATTCCTTACAAGGATGTGGTGACGCCGGATGAGTGCCTCTCGTCACTCGATTTCGGCAACTGCCACGTGTCGTCGTTTACCACGCTTGACCTCTCGGCGCAGTACACCGGGTTCAAGAACTGGCAGATCTTTGGTTCGGTCATCAACGTGTTCAACAAGATCGCTCCGTTCAACCCGGCAGCCGCGTATGGCAACGTCAATGCCAACTACAACTACGCATATTCCGGCATCACGGGCACCCAGTTCAACGCGGGTGTGCGCTACACGTTCCAATAAGCGGGCAGCACGAGGCCCGCGCACCGGGTGCACTACAGTTGGCCAGCAACGGTCAATTGCCAGGCGCCCGGTGGCAGATCCGATCCGGCGGGGTGACCCGCCGGATTTTTTTTAGCGGGCGGCGCAGCGTGCGCGGCCCTACGAGGACTCGACGATGAACAACAAACTGGTCGGCTTGGCGCTTGTCGCGGCAATCGTGATGGCCCCGGCGGCATGGGCGCAGGACAAGGCAGCCGATGTGACGGACATGGCGGCACTGCGCTCGGCGGTGCAGACGGACAAGAAGGCATTGGTGACGCAGACGCTGGCGTTGACGCCCGCCGAGGCGAAGAAATTCTGGCCCGCATACGATACGTATCGGCGGAGCACGGACATGGCCAATCGCGAGCGCAACCTGGCGCTGGAAGGCTTGATCGGCGCCACCAGGCCGATGTCCGACCTGTACGCGAAGAACCTGGCGAACGCGCTGGTGACCGCCGACGATGCCGAAATCAGGGCGCGCCGCACGCTTTACAAGCAGGTGATGAAGGCGTTGCCTGCCACCAAGGCGGCGCGGTATCTGCAGCTGGAGAGCAAGATCCGCGCGATGCAGGCCTATGACATTGCGGTTGCGTTTCCGCTGGTCAAGTAGAAGGTGGTCAGCGCGCAGCGATTGGTGCGACCACGGGCCGGTCGAGCTGGGCTGATGCGAGTTTCCGTTCGCGCACGCCGACCACGTCGATCCGCGCCGGGCTGATCGCCACTTCGACCGGCACCGTCGATTTGGCCTTGGTCGCTGCCAGGATGCGCGCGTTCGGGTTGGTGCCGTCGAATTTGGCGGGGACCACCACCAGAATGCCGATCGTTATCGCGGTCAGTGCGGCAGCAGCCAGTGCGATGGCGGTGCGGGGACGTTTCGATTCGTAGCTGGTCATGGGGTGCTCCTTGGTGTTACGCGTGGTTCCGCCTGCGTTGTCGGTACTTGGATGCGCCTGGCCGGGGTTCCGGATTCGGCTCGGTGCATCGGCGGCTGGATGCGGGATCAAGTGCGTATGCCGTGCATCCTAGGTACCCGTTGTTGCAGGCGAAAGTAGCAAGCGACGAATCCTCCGATTTCCGGCGTGAATGTGCCGGATAAGCGATGAAACGAGACGCCGGCAACGGCGGACAAGGCAACATTGCGCCTCGCGGCGTGGCAGCGAGTCTGGAAATTACCTTGGCGATTGGGGGAATATTCGCCTTCGACGCCCGCTCCCTCAGGCTTGGCGCGACGTGGAAGGGGCCTCGACCGCGAGTACAGCGCCTAAATGATGGTTGGACTTTCCCCCGGTTTTCGGTAGAATCCGGCGACTTTTGTTTGAAACCTTGGCCCTGTCACAAGCAGGGCCAACGTTATTTGGCGCATGAGCGCCGGGCCATGGGGGGGCACCCTCGTGCTGCACCGCGGGTGACCGGACATCCCCAGTGATCGCTGGCGTCCATCCCCCCTTGCTGCATCCGGAAGCAGTGGTAACCAGCCTCGATCCCGCAGGCGGGGTACCCTGATTCCCGGGCGTGCCACCGCGATGGTTCCGCGCCCAGGCGACTCGTAGCGCCCACTGTCCGACCGAATACATCCGTCTGGAGATCACATGTTGAAGAAAATCCGTCTGGTCGCGCTTGCCGCGGTCCTGCTGATGGTCGCGGCCCACACGGTCGCTCCGTTGGCGCCGCAAGCCCTCGCCCAGACCCCGGCCGCCGCGCCGGCTGCTCCTGCGGCCCCCGCCGCACCTGCCGCGGCTGAAGCACCGGCAGCGCCCAAGGCGCCCGCCGCGGCGAAGGCGTCTGCCGAAGTCATCGACAACCCCTACGGCCTCGAGGCGTTGTGGAAAGGCGGCGACATCGTCGCCAAGATCACGCTTTCCATTCTGGTGATCATGTCGATGGGCAGCTGGTACATCATCATCACCAAGCTCTACGAGCAATACAAAATGGGGGTCGCCGCGCGTTCGGCCCAGAAGTCCTTCTGGAAGGCACCCACCGTGCGCCAGGGACTCGATACGCTGAAGGCCGGCAGCCCCTACCGATGGATCGCCGAAACCGGTCTCGAAGCCACCAACAAGCACGATGGCATGCTGGGCAACGTCGACTTCAATGAGTGGGTGACAATGTCGATCCAGCGCTCGGTCGACAGCGTGAACAGCCGCATGCAGGATGGCCT
>JANMCS010000251.1:0-11482 GCA_031361405.1 Betaproteobacteria bacterium | reverse complement strand
GTCGTCGGCGTCGTTGCCATGCTGGCCGGATGCGCGACGAAGTTCGACTACAACGGCAAACCGATCTATTTCCTCCAGTACGGGCAGCCCACCGACAACGCGATCGACTACAGCAACCCGCGCCTGCCGATCCTGCCGCGCGGTCGCCCCGTGGATCCGCTGTGGGAGGTCCCCAGCCCCTACGAGTACAACGACCTGTCCCGCTACTCCTGGCTCAACACGCCGCCGTCTGCCGTGCTGACCGCGCGACTCGGCGATAATGCCGGCTGTGCTTCCACCTGTGCTTCCAACGCTTTCGGCGTGCGCATGTTGGCTCGCGCTGACGTTGGCGATATCAGCCGCCTGCCCGTCATCCGCTGACGCCCAAACGCCCGCTGCTCCCGCCGCGCCAACGCGCCTGCGGGCGGATGCGGCTGTTCACTACGCGGTAACGGTCGTGGCGCCGGCCGCCGTCGCAGCTGCCGTCAACAGCGCCGTTGAACTGATCCGCTGGCAAGGCTTTGCGGAAATGACGGAGGATCTCTTCGACCGGCTTGCGACGCAGGCGATACCGCAGGCCAGCGAGGCCGCGGCGACCCAGGGCTACTTCTCGGCCAAGGTCGACATCGCCGTGAATCGCGCAAGCGACCCGGTGCAGGTCACGCTCACCGTCATCCCCGGCGTGGCCACGCAGATCAGCGCGGTTCGCATCGACGTCACCGGCGCGGCGACGGAGTCCGACCACGGCAAGGCGATCATCCAGCGTCTGCGCGACCAATGGCTGCTGCCCGTCGGCGACGACTTTCGCCAGCGGACCTGGAATGCCGCCAAGGATGCGACCGTCAGCACGCTGGCCGCCAACGCGTTCGCCGCGGCGCGCCTGGTCGAAAGCGAGGCCCGCGTGGATCCCGTCGAGCATAGCGCGGCGTTGTCCGTGGTGCTGGAGAGTGGCCCTGCATTCCGCTTCGGGCGCTTCGAGTTTCGCGGTCTCGATCGCTACTCGGCGGAGATGGTGCAGAATTTTTCGTCGATCGAGCCGGGCAGCCTCTTCAGCGAGCAGTCGCTCGACGATTACATCCGGCGCCTGCTCGCCTCCGGTTACTTCG
This sequence comes from Betaproteobacteria bacterium, assembly GCA_031361405.1. Classification (GTDB taxonomy): domain Bacteria; phylum Pseudomonadota; class Gammaproteobacteria; order Burkholderiales; family Casimicrobiaceae; genus VBCG01. The sequence continues at coordinate 10,397 of JANMCS010000251.1, read as the reverse complement.
CCAGCGTGCAGGGAAGCATCGATCCCGATCCGGCGCAAGCGGACGCGGCAACGGTCACGCTGGCGTTCATCGAGGCCCCCACGCGGCGGCTGGAAGCGGGCATCGGCTACTCGACGGACACGCAGTATCGCGTCAGTGCCAATTACGCCAACTTGGATACCCGCGGCAGCGGACTGCAGTTCTACGCCGATGCGCGCATCGAGTCGAAGACCCAGGAAGCGAGCCTGCGCCTGGTGCGCCCGCCGACGGCGGCGGGATGGATCGACAGTTGGAGTGTGCAATTGCAGGGCACCGACATCGAGAACCTGCAGACGCGGACGTCGTCGATCACGATGCGCCGCCGCGCTCTCGACGAACGCCGCACGCCCGCCTTCGGTATCGGCTTCTTCAACGACGAGCAGACGGTGGCGGGCTATCCCAATGTCTACGCGCACGCGCTCTACGTCGACGGCGAGTACACATGGCGCAACGTGGACAACCTGCTCGAACCCACGCGCGGCTGGATGGCCACCGTGCATCTGGGCGGCGGGATTCCCGGCGCATCTACCGAGCGCTTCGCGCGGGTGATCGGCCGTGCCGTGGGTTGGTATCCACTCTCGAAGTCCAACTCGCTGTCGGCGCGCGTCGAGGTCGGCGCCGTGCTCGCCAAATCGCGTGACGGCATTCCGTCGAATTTCCTCTTCCGCACCGGTGGCGACACCACTGTGCGTGGCTATGCGTTCGACAGCCTCGGTGTCGCGCTGGGTGACGCCGTCGTCGGCGGCCGGTATTACGGCGTGGCCAGCGTGGAGGCGGTGCATTGGGTCACGCCGTCGTGGGGTATCGCGACCTTTGTCGACGCCGGCAATGCCACCGACTCGACGGCGCAGACGCATCCTGCCGTCGGCTACGGCATCGGCGCGCGCCTGCGCACGCCCATCGGGCCGTTCCGTCTCGACCTTGCCTACGGGCAGGAAACGTCGAGCCTGCGCATGCACTTTTCCGTGGGCCTCGCGTTCTGATGGCAACGGACAACGCTGCGGACACTCGCGGTATGGCGCGCAGGCGGCGCCGCTGGCCGCGTGTGCTGGCGCTCGTCGTGCTGGCGCTGGGACTCATCGCGGCGGGCGGCTATGCGTGGCTCGGCAGCGAAAGCGCGCTGCGCTACGTGCTGGGGCGCGCCGTCACGTCCAGCGAGGGCCGCCTGACGATTGAAGGCGCCGAAGGTTCGCTGCTGTCGATCGTGCAGGTCGCGCGCATCGAATGGCGTGGCGACGATGTCGACGTTACAGCGCGCGAGGTGTCGCTGGCGTGGAGTCCCTTCGATCTCATTTCGCGGCGCTTCACCGTTGCGGGCCTCGCCGCGCGGCACATTGCGATCACCGTCCGCAACGCCGCGCAGTCGTCATCCGGGTTGCCCGCGTCGCTGGCGCTGCCGCTCGAGGTCAACATCCGCAGCATCGGCGTCCAGAGCCTCACGTGGACGACACCAAAAGGCAGCGGCGCACTCACCGGAATTGCCTTCGGCTATGCGGGCGGAGCCACGTCGCATCGCCTCTCCGACCTGCGCTTTGTGACGCCCGATGGCACGTTGACCGGCGGTGTCGAAGTCGGCGCCAGCGCGCCATTTCCAATGCGCGGCGCACTCGAATTTGCCGGTGACGCGGCATGGCAGGGCGCGCGCGCCACGGTCCAGGTGACGGGACCGCTCGAGCGACTCGACCTCGACGCACGCGGCACGCTGCGCGAGGCGAAGATTGCCGCGCGCATCGTCGCCACTCCGTTCGCCGCCGTGCCGTTGGTCAGCGCGGACGTCGCCGCCAGTGCCGTCAATATTGCGCAGTGGGATGCCGCATGGCCCGCCACCGACCTGACGCTCCAGCTGGTGGCGCGCCCGGACCGCGATGGCTTCGCGGGCACCGTCGACGCGCGCAACGCGCAGGCCGGCCCGCTCGATACCGCGCGCATCCCGGCGCAACGCCTGACGGCGCGCTTTGCCTGGCACGACGGCACGCTGGAACTGACCGGTGCCGAGGTTGCCATCGCGGGTGGTGGTGTTGCCACCGGACGCGCCACGATTCCAACGCGCGGCGGCGCGAGCGACCTGGCACTGCAGTTGCGCGACGTGAATCTGGCCCGTATCCAGTCGACGCTGCTGGTGACGCAACTGTCGGGATCCCTCACCGCTGAAGTCACCGGCAACCGGCAAAGCGTGCGCGGCGATCTGCGCGAAGCTTCGCGCGCATTGGGGTTCGTCGCGGTGGTCGAAGGCAAGCGGGTTCGCGTCGACAGTTTTCGCGCGCAGGCTGCCGGCGGTGAACTCGCTGGCCAGGGCGCCATTGCACTCGACGGCACGCGGCCGTTCTCCATCAACGCACGCGCCACAAAGTTCGACCCGTCACGCTTCGCGGATGTGCCGCCGGCATTGCTGACCGGCACGGTCGAGGCCACCGGAACGCTTGCGCCCACCTGGGACGTCGTGGCCAGCGTCGTGCTCGAAGCGGGCAGCAAGTTCGCCGACACAGCGGTGTCCGGCAAGGCGCGCGGGCACGCCACGCCTGGCCGCGCGATGGATCTCGACGTGAACTTGAAGGCGGCCACCGCCACCGCGACGTTCAAGGGCGCTTGGGGCGCGGCGACCGACCAACTGCTATTCACCGTGGATGCGCCGCGTGTGGGTGAGTTGCGTCCGCTGCTGTTGCGCGCAACGCCCCAGTGGCCCGACGCGCTCGCCGGCGCCGTCAAGTTGAACGGCGCGTTGTCCGGCACGCCGCGCAATCCCGGACTCGTTCTTGACGCCCATGCGCAGGCGTTGCAATGGGGCAGGACGTTGCGGGCGGCCACGCTCGATATCGCGGCCAACGTCGCTCCCGGCACCGAGACCAGCGTCGCGTTCGACAAGCGCGCGGTGCAGATCACTGTGGGGGCCAACGGCCTCGACCTGCCGCAAGGCAAACTCACATCGGCGCAGGTCAAGGTCACCGGCACGCTCGCGCGCCACGACGGCGCGATCACCGCGGCCGGTGACGGCTTTGCCATTGCGGCCGGATTCGCTGGTGGACTCGAAGACCGCAAGCTTGCCGATGGCAAGGCGGACCTTGCGTGGTCGGGCACCGTCGCGCGCCTTACCAACACGGGCAGCGTGCCTCTCGCGCTGGAAGCCCCTGCGACGCTGGTCGTGTCGCGTGCGCACGTGGAGGTGGGCACTGCCCGCATTGCCATCGCCGAGGGCCGCGCCGACATCGAGCGGCTGGTGGTGGATGCCGGTCGCGTGGATACGCGCGGTACGTTCACCGGCATTCCCGTCACTGCCGTGGCGCGACTGGCGGGCAGCAAGCTGCCCTTTGCGTCGACAGTGGTTCTTGGTGGCGACTGGGCCGTGACCGCCGCGCCGAAACTCAATGGCACGTTCAACGTGAAGCGCGAAAGCGGCGACTGGTTTGCCGCCGAGAGCGTAAGCCTCGACGTCTCCGAACTGGCGCTCGGTATCACCGCGCTGGACCTGTCGGGCCGTTTCGTCGACGACGCGCTTGACGCCAGCGCGCGCTTTCGCGCATCGCGCGGGGGCACCGCGGATGCCACGCTTACGCTCGCCGCCGGCAGCGTGCCCGGCGCGCTGTCTGCCGATGCCGCGATGCACGCGACACTGCGCGCCGACATGACGACGCTGCGACCGTTTCAACCGTGGTTGGGCACGACCGCGGTGGTAGACGGCCGCGCGCATGCCGAGATCGATGCGCGGGGCACGCTGGCGCGACCGACCTACGCCGGTACGCTGACGGCGGATGCCCTGCGTTTCGCGGTCCCGCAATACGGCGTGCAACTGCAGGATGGCCGGCTGCGCGCGCGGCTGGTCGACCGCACCATCGTGCTGGACGAACTCTCGCTGGCCGGGGGCGAAGGCCGTTTCATCGCCGAGGGCACGCTGGCGCAGACCAGCGACGCGGCGGCCGAACCCGTCGCCAACCGCGCCAAGGTCGAAGTGCGCTGGCGCGCCGAAAAATTCACCGTGGTCAACCGGCCCGACCTGCAGATTGTCGCCGGCGGCAATGGGACGCTCGCGTTGAAGGACAAGCGCCTGGCACTCACCGGCAGCGTCGACATCGTGAACGGCACGGTGACCTACGCGCCCACCGTCGACGGACGCCTGTCGAGCGACGTCGTGATCGTCGGCCGGCCGCGACCGGCGGCCGACAATGGCGGCATGGGCGACGTGCCGCTGTCGCTCGATCTCGATGTCGGATTCGGGTCCAACTTCCACTTCAGTGGCGACGGTCTTGAAACGCGCCTCGAAGGTCGCGTGCGGATTACCAACGATGCCGCCGGCGTGCTGTTTGCCAACGGCACGATTCGCGCTGTGGATGGCACCTACTATGTATTCGGGCAGCGCCTGATCATCGATCGCGGGAATCTCGTCTTCAACGGCCGCGCCGACAACCCAGGCCTCGACGTCGTGGCCCTGCGCAAGAATCTTGCGGTTGAAGCGGGCGTCGAAGTGCAGGGCACCGTCCGGGTGCCGCGCGTGCGGCTGGTGTCCAATCCCCCGGTGCCCGATGGCGAAAAACTGTCGTGGCTCATCACCGGCCAAGGTCTGGATCGCGCATCGACCGCGGACCTCGCCGCGCTCTCCGCCGCATCGGCGTCGCTGCTTACCGGCGGCGAGCGCCCGCTTACCGCGCAGATTGCCAATCGCCTCGGCCTCGACGACATCTCGTTCCGCGGCTCGAGCGCCTCGTCCACCGGCGGCGCGTCCGGCCAGGTCGTCGCCCTGGGCAAACGCATCTCGGACCGCCTGTCGATCGTCTACGAACAGGGCCTGACCGTGGCCACCAACGCACTGCGCATCGAGTACGCGCTGACGCAAACGCTGACACTGCGCGCAGAAGCCGGCACTATAAGCAGCATCGGTATTTTCTTCCGGCGCTCCTACAATTGAAGCCCGCGCGGGGGCTTGCCGCGTGACAACGCTGCGACAGACAAAGCACGCGCCGTGCATCGGCTTGCGGAATTTTCCGCTTACATTCACCCGCAGATTGGTCTACGCTTTGCTGCCCAGCCTGACAGAAGCTGGATTTCCCAGAGCTTTCCTTCACCCCAAGGAGCGACCATGAAAATCAAGATCAAGGCCGTACTGGCCATCGGCGCGCTGGCGGCGTTGCTGCCGTTCGGCGTCCAGAGCGTCCATGCGGCCACCGCCACCACCCCTGTCGCAGCGTTCTCGAGCGGCATCAGCACGCCGATCGACGCGGTCCTCGATCTCGCGGTCGACCGCATGTCGTCGCAGCTCAAGCTCTCGACCGCCGATCGGCTCGTGGCGCGCGAGCAGATGCAGTTCCAGTATCGCTCGCTCACGCCGGACCAGCAGCGTGAAATCGTTACCGCGGCGCGGAACATCAACAGTGAAGAAGCGGTGCAGCGCGTGACGCAGCTGCTGAACGCGGCAACCCGCGTCGCTGCGGAACAGGCGCTGGCCCGGTTCCAGGAACAGAATAAAGTGGCAACGGGTGACCAAAACGCTGGCCACACCAAGCTCGGGCTCACGGGCTCCGACTTGGTGTTTGTTCGTACCACCGGTCCCTGCCGGGTCGCGGATACGCGCAACAATATCAGCGCCAACTGGCCGGGACCGGTCAACGGCTTTGAAGCCAGGCAGATCTGGGCCTACTCGAACTCCGCCGGCTACAACTACGCCACGTTTCAGGGCGGTACGGGTACGGCGGGATCGGGCAACTGCACCGAAACGGTCTATTCGGGTATCGCACCCGTCACTGCCGTCGTCACGGTGACCGTCGTCGACCTTTCCACCCCCGGCTCCTTGATCGCGTGGGATGGAACGCCGGCACTCACGGTGGGCAGCGCTCTCGCGTGGAATCCTGGCGATCGCCTTGCCAATACGACCGTGGTGGCGCTGGATCGCGCTGGCGCCCAGTTTCCGAATAGCGGGCCCTACAAGCGTGACTTCGGCGTCTATAACAATTCATCGACCCCGATCAACGTGGTGGCCGACGTCGTGGGCTACTTCATCGTGAGCGAAGCCACGGCGCTCGAGTGCACGTCGGTCGCCGGGACCATGACCCCCATCGGCCCGGGCGCTACCACGTTCATCAGCGGACCTTCCTGCCCCACTGGGTACACCGCCATTGCAGCGCTGCCAGACACCGCCGGGCAGTTCGGCCTCTACGCCGGAACAATATATTCGTCCGGGTGTCGCCTGAACAATACGACGGGTGGGACCCTAAGCGGTACTTGCAGCACCCGATGCTGCCGCCTCCCCGGCCGCTGATCAACGCACCTGCAGTCGTAAACAAAGCCCGACCCGGCATGCCGGGTTGGGCTTTTTTCATGGCGGCCTGCCACCCGCACCGCCACGCCCGATGGCAAAGCAGAGCAGTCTCAGCGCCACCAGCGCAAAGACCACCTGCATGCCGAAGATCGCGCCATACGCACCGTCGTCGCCAATGCCTGCGGCGCGCGCAACGGCAAACACCAGCTGCAGCAACTCGAGGCCGAACTCGGTCCCCAGCATGATCGCGATCGACGGCAGCGCCGCGAGCAACGGATGCGTCGCCGCATCGCGGAGCACCGCCAGGCACACGAGCACGGTGAGACCGGCCACGCCGAAGCCGCCGATGGCGGGCGTCCACAGGAAGTACAACGGATGCGCGATCCACGGGTACGCCGCGAGGGCGGCAAGGCCCGCGATGGTGATGCCTCCAAAACCGAGCAGCAGTGCAGCGCTCGCCGCAGGCCGGCGATGCACGAGTACGCTGGCGACAATCGTGCCTCCGATTTGCGCCGCCGCGGAGAGCGTCGCGCGGTCCGCAATGAACGATTCCGGGAACTGGTGCTGCACCAGCCAGGCGGTGTCGAAGAAGCCGGTAGTGGGCATCTCCAGCACGAACAAGGCAAGCAGAAACACTCCCGACGGTCCGGTGAGCGAAGGCGGAAACACATAGCCCTTCACTGCGCGCGCGAGCCAGAAGACCGTCGCTGCAAACAGCGCCAGTCCCGCCAGCGTTCCGGGCGTGGCGTAGCCCGATACCGATCCGGACGTCGTCCAGATTTCGAACGCGACCACCGCCGCGACAAAGGCGAGCAGCAGATGCGTGGGCAGGACGGTGACCGTGATGCCGGCATTGCGCACTGCCGGCAGCGCGAATCCGAGCACGCCCAGCAACGCCAGCAGCACCAACGGCAAGGCCGCGAATCCGAGGAAATAGAATCCAATGCCGAGCGCCGGCAGCAGGACCTTGACCATCTGTGGCGCCACGAGGAATCCTGCAGGCGCGGCGCCGGTCCAGAGCGACGTCAACGTGGTGCGCATGGCCGGCATCGGCGCCAGCGTCACGAGCGCCTGCGCAGTGGGCGCCAGCAGGGCGAGCGCGCCCGCCCCGAGCGCGAAGCAACCGAAGGCCGCGATCGCGCGTATCACCGGCGGCTGGCCGGACAGGTCGACCAGGGCAAACGTCGCAAAGGCTGCCGCTGCGACGAGGCACGCGCCGATCGCCAGGGCCCACGCGCTCATCCGTTGCAGCAACAGCGGGCATGCCGCGAGCGCCACCACCATGCCGGCGATGATCAACTCCAGCAGCACCGCCACCTGCTCGATGGCGATGCCGAGCAATGCGGCAAACTGCCCTTCGCTGACCAGCACCGAGCTGCTGACAATCGACTTCAGGCCATTGCCGAGGAGCGCAACGCCCGCCAGCACCACGAAGGCGAAGGTGTTGGGTGACCGAACGAGGCGGGTTGCCGACCGGGAACCCGTGGCGGCGGCGCGATCTCGCGCAGGTGGCGGGCGATGCAGGACCAGCATGCCCGCATTATCAATCAAGTGGCGCGCCCGACAGGATTCGAACCTGTGACCCTTGGCTTCGGAAACCAATACTCTATCCAACTGAGCTACGGGCGCGTTAACCCACTATTGTAGCCGCCCGTCGTCGGCGGCGTCCACGAGGCGCGCCGGGCCGCCACGGCCAACCGCATTCCCGCGGCCGCTCCACGCTATAATGGGCAGCTTTTGGAAGCGCCTGGAGTGGAATGCGACAGGCTTCCCCTGCATCGACGCCGCGATCGAAATCCGACGCGGCGTTGCCATAGCCAACTACGCGATACCATCATGACCGAAGAGCATTCGTCCCCGATCAAGACCCCGAAACAACTCATTGTCGTCGTGCTGCTCGCGTTCGCAGTGCCGATCGCGCTGGCCATCCTGGTGTCGCAACTCGTCACCAGCGGCAAGAAGGGCACCGAAGACTCGGAACGTGGCGTCCTGGCGCGGATCGCGCCTGTCGGCACGGTGGTCCTGGCTGAGGCCAGCGGCCCCAAGGGCATGCTCACCGGCGAACAGGTCTACGGTCAGGTGTGCAAGACCTGTCACGAGGGCGGCCTGGCCGGCGCGCCCACGTTCGGCGACAAGGCGGCCTGGGCCAAGGTCGTCGCGCAAGGCGAAAAACTTTCGTTCGAACATGCGATCAATGGCATCCGCGCGATGCCCGCCCGTGGCGGCAACAGCGACCTGACCGACGACGAGGTCAAGCGTGCCGTCGTGTTCATGGCGTCGCAGGTGGGCGCCACATGGACCGCCCCACCGGTTGCCGCGGTTGCTGCCGCCGCACCCGCTGCCGCACCCACTGCTCCTTCCTCACCCGCTGCCGCACCCGCTGCTCCTGCCGCACCCGCTGCGGTGACATCGACCGCTGCCGCGCCCGCCGTCGCTGCGGCGGCCGTACCGGCCGTTGCCGCCGCCAAACCCGATGGCAAGAAAGTCTACGAGTCCGGCTGCGTCGCATGTCATGGCGCAGGGGTCGCTGGCGCGCCGAAGTTCGGCGACAAGGCGCTGTGGGCGGCACGAATCAAGACGGGCATGGATGCGCTCTACACGTCGGCCATCAAAGGCAAAGGCGTGATGCCGCCCAAGGGGGGCAATACGTCGCTCTCGGACGCTGACGTCAAGGCCGCCGTCGATTTCATGGTGGCCGCCGCGAAGTAACGAACCTCCCAGGCCGCGATGTTGCCGACTACGGTCGCGTGAGCATCGCCTTCAGCGACTTCAACCGTTCGCTGCCCGCCGCCTTTTCCTTTTCCGCCTCGCCACCGGTCAGCGGCGTATTCGCATAGCGCAAATCGTCCTGTGCCAGCTCGGCAATGAAGCGGGATGGCATGCACGTTGCCATGTCGCCCGCGCGCCGGCGCCGGCGGCAATACGACAGGTGCAGGGACTGCTGCGCGCGCGTGATGCCGACGTACATCAAGCGACGTTCCTCGTCGACATTGCCGGCTTCGACCGTTTCGCGGTGCGGCAGGATGCCCTCCTCCACGCCAACGATGAACACATGCGGAAACTCGAGGCCCTTGGCGGCATGCAGCGTGGACAGTTGCACCACATCGGGCGCTTCGCCTTCGCGGCCTTCGAGCATGGTGATCAGCGCCACCATCTGCGTCAGTTCGAGCAGGTTGCGTTCGTCCGCCTCGCCCTTGCGCGCCAGCCAGCCGGTGAAATCGCGCACGCTCTTGCACTTGGTTTCGGCTTCGCGCTTGTCGAGCGTGTCGACCAGCCACGCCTCGTAGCGCGTGAGCCCCAGCAACTCGTCCAGCAGGCGGCCCGCCGGTTCGCGCTCGGCGCGTGAGCGCAGGTTGTTGATCTGGCCGCAGAACTCGAGCAACGTCTCGTGCTGCCGCACAGGCACGCGCGCCTGCAGTTCGGGTTCGAACACTGCAGCGAAGAGACTCATCTTGCCCGCCGCCGCAATCTCCGACAATCGTGACAACGTGGCCTGGCCGATGCCGCGCCTGGGTGTCGTGACTGCGCGCACAAATGCAGGATCGTCATCGTCATTGGCAATGAGGCGCAGGTAGGACACGACATCGCGGATCTCGGTCTTGTCGAACATCGACTGGCCACCGGAAATGTCGTAGGGAATGCCTTGCGCGCGCAGCGCGGTTTCCACCGCGCGTGCCTGGTGATTGCCGCGATACAGGACGGCGAAATCGGCAAAGCGCAGCCGGCGCTCGAATTTCATCGCGGAAATGCGGGCCACTACCATCTCGGCCTCCGCGTCGTCATCGGCCGCCGGCGTCACGCGGATTGTCTCGCCGGTGCCAAGGTCGCTCCACAGCCGCTTCTCGAATAGCTTGGGGTTGTTGGCAATCAGCGCGTTGGCACAGCGCAGCACGCGTACCGTGGAGCGATAGTTCTGCTCGAGCTTGATCACCTTGAGGCCGGGATAGTCGCGCGGCAACGCCGCCAGATTGTCGAGCGTGGCGCCGCGCCAGCCGTAGATCGCCTGGTCGTCGTCACCCACGGCGGTGAACGGCGTGGCCGCGCCGACCAGCGCGCGCAACAACCGGTACTGCGCCGGATTGGTGTCCTGGTATTCGTCGATCAGCAGGTGCTCGCAGCGCGCCTGCCAGCGCAA
>JANMCS010000233.1:0-2693 GCA_031361405.1 Betaproteobacteria bacterium | reverse complement strand
AGCGGTCGGCGCCGGCCGGCTTCACCGCCAGCCAGGTGTGATCGGCAAACGCGCCGCGCCACGCAAACGCGCGACTGGCGTAGACCTGCACGACGGCGGTGTGATGCGTGGCCGGATCCGGCGCCTGGCCGGACGAGCGATGCGTGGCCGTGCGCCAGTCGCTGGGCGGGTCCGCGCGGGCTGCGGCAAGCCGCAGCAACGGCCCCACCAGCAACAGCATGAGCACGACGGCGATCCAGGCGACGATACGCGGTGTCCGGTGCGAACGAATCAAGGTCGCCGGCAATGTCAGGCGGCAGCACGCGCCGCGCGGTGGATGTTGGGCAGCAGCTGTGCCAGCTCCGGCCCCTCGACCAGCTGGATGCGCTTTTCCGCCGCGAACTGGCGCGCGTTGTCCGAGACTTCACCGATGGCGATATAGATGCAGCCATGTGCGTCGCGGGCGTCCTTGGCCGCGATCAGGTCGCGCAGCGGCTCGATGCCGGTGCGCGCCACCTTCCAGCGCTTGCCGCTCACCAGTGAGGTGCGCATGTCTTTGGTCACCTCGAAGTCGGCGGCGGCATGCTGCACGCGCCGCACTTCGTAGCCATGATTGCGGTAACCGTCCTCGACCACCGTCGCAAAGGCAGGCCAGGTCATCGTGCGCACGGCGTCCAGCGTCCTGTCGACGCGACCGGTCGACGGCCGCTGCAGCTGTTTCCACAGCGCCATGCCGGCAATGCCCAGGAACGGCAGGCCCATGGCGCCGCCGTACACGCGATACGCCTCGGGCAGCAGCAGCACCGCCCCGCCGACCACGCCTGCCGCAATCGCGGCGCTGATCCACCACGACGAGCGCAGCAGGACTGCGAACAGCGAATTTTCAGCCATCTTGAAATCGGGAAGTTTCACGCGGTTGCCTCAACGAGTGCGCCGGAACAATCTGCAAGTATAGGCGACCCCACCGCGGCCGGACGCCCGGACACGCTCACCGTGGTGCAATGCGGTATAATGCGGCTCGCGGCCTTTGTTCCAGTCCCCTTGCCGCCGTCGATTCCGACTTCCGCCGTACCTTCCGTTTGGCTGTGACTGGCCACTCCCCTGTGGGGTGGATGGCCGAGCAACCAATCGAAAGTTGTCATGTCCTTCTCCAAACTCGGGCTTTCCGAAGCCCTGCTGCGTGCGGTCGCCGATCAGGGCTACACGACCCCCACCCCCATCCAGGCGCAGGCCATTCCCGCCGTGCTCGAAGGCGTGGACCTGCTGGCGGGCGCGCAAACCGGCACCGGCAAGACCGCCGGCTTCGTGCTGCCGATGCTGCAGCGCCTGTCGACGCGTCCTTCGCCTCACGCGCAGCAGGTGCGCAAGCCGCTGCGCGCGCTGATCCTGACGCCCACCCGCGAACTTGCGGCGCAGGTCGAGGAATCGATCCGCCTGTACGGCAAGCACCTGAACCTCACGTCGATGGTGCTGTTCGGCGGGGTCAGCCTCGGCCCGCAGACGGCACAGCTGAAACGCGGCGTCGACATCCTCGTCGCCACGCCGGGCCGCCTGCTGGACCACCAGGGCCAGGGCCACGTCAATTTCTCGCACATCGAATGCTTTGTGCTCGATGAGGCCGACCGCATGCTCGACATGGGCTTCATCCCGGACGTCAAGCGCGTGCTGGCACTGTTGCCGAAGAAGCGGCAGAACCTGCTCTTCTCCGCCACGTTCTCCGACGAGATCAAGGCGTTGGCCGCCAAGTTGCTCGACAACCCGCGCGTGATCGAGGTCACGCCGCGCAATTCCACCGTCGACGCGATTGCACAACGCGTGCACCCGGTCAATCGCGAGCAGAAGGCACAAGTGCTGGCCTGGCTCATCGGCACGCAGCGCTGGAAGCAGGTGCTGGTGTTCACGCGTACCAAGCACGGTGCCGACAAGCTGGTGAAGTCGCTGCACGCCGATGGCATCGGTGCCGTCGCCTTGCACGGCAACAAGAGCCAGAATGCGCGCACGCGGGCGCTGGCCGACTTCAAGAGCGGCGAAGTCGAAGTGATGGTCGCCACCGACATCGCCGCGCGCGGCATCGACATCGACCAGCTGCCGCATGTCGTCAATTACGACCTGCCCAATGTGCCGGAAGATTACGTGCACCGCATCGGTCGTACCGGCCGCGCCGGCAACGAAGGCGAAGCCATTTCGCTGGTTTGCGTGGACGAGCACATCTTCCTGCGCGACATCGAGCGCCTGATCAAGCGGACGATCCCGAAGGAAACGTTGCCTGGCTTCGAGCCCGATCCCAACGCGGTGGCGCAAACCGTGTTCGCGCAGCGCGGCCAACGCCCGGGGCAAGGTCGCCCGGGCAGTGGCCCGCCGCGTCATGGCCAGGCAACTGCGCGGGATGGTCGCCACGGCCACGGCGGCGACAGCGCGCGCGGATCGAACCAGGGCGCACGCAAGCCGGCTGGTGCTGCACCGGGTCAGACACGCAGTCATGGTGCTGCGCCCCGCGGTACGGCGACAGCGCCAGTGCATGCCCGCAGTTCCGCTGCGCCGGCTGCCAATTCGCAATCGCGCAGCCACGGCAATGGCGTCGCGCAGGCGCGCAGCGCACCGCGTCCGCAAGGCGCGCGTCCCGCCAGTGGCGGTGCTGCGTTGCTGAACCGCGCGCGAGTGCGTACGGCCAATTGATATCCTGTGCAAATCCCGGTAGGCGAGGCTTCAGCCTC
>JANMCS010000226.1:0-5497 GCA_031361405.1 Betaproteobacteria bacterium | reverse complement strand
GCCGCCCGGTTCGCCCGGTGGCGACTTGTAGTGCCATTGGTTCGCATACAGCGGGTCGTTGGGCGCTGCGGTCGGAAACTTGAGTTCGTCGACCTGCGCGAAGGCGACGTCGGGCAGCGCGGCGATGCGCGCGGCCACGGTCTGCAGTTGCTCGCGCGGTACCGCCTGCAGCAGCCGCACCACATATTCGCCACCGCCCATCGCACGTTCGTGCGCGGCGGGTTGCTGCGCGGCCACGCTGATCTGATCGAGTTGCGCCGCGTTCAAAGGAAGGTTGCGCTGCGCGCGCAGGCTCTGCGCCGGATCCTTGTATTTGACGATGAGGCGGTGCATGAGCCGGCGGTCGAGCGCCGACTTGGCACGCGCGACCGGTGCTGGCGCCGACGTGGTGGCATCAGCGTAGACCACGCCGGGCAACATTCGCACGCGATTCACCGCGTTGCGCGCGGTGTCCACTTGAAGCGCGGGTACCAGCGTGAGGCGGAACGCGCCGTCGGGCGTGCGGCCGCTTGCAACCATTCCGGTGCGCAGTTGATTGGCGATGACGGTCATCGTTGCGTCCGGCATGGTGTCGGCCGTCGCGGCCGCCGCCTCGTCGTGCAGCCGGATCAGCACCGTGTCGATCGTCGTCGCGCCGGCAGCGCCAACGACAGCCGCAAGCATCCATCCGGCGATCATGGTGCGTATGACCCCAGGGGCTGTTGATCGAACGGGGACGACCGGACGCGCCTGCATGGTTGCGGGTGCGGCCATGGGTCGGTGCGCGGGCAGCTGAGGCCTCACCTTAGGCAGGGAATCGAGTTCGTCAGATCGGCGAGCAAAACGCGACACTGGCCGGTCCCGTGCCTTCCGGCGCCCAAGCGCGATTGAGCATCGCGCGGCGCACCGAGAGGTCCACCGTGTAGCGATGATTGGCATCGCGGCGGTTGTTGAAGAACCGGTACACGGGCAGCGTCTTATCCGGACAATTGCCGGCGGCGTTGGGCACCTGCACGAAGAACGCGTCGGACTGTTCCAGCACCCACACGCCCGGCCAGTTGGCCTGCACGAACTGGCATTCCGCCGGGTTGGCCGAGTAATAGTGCGAGTTGATCTGGACGATGGCATCGGCGTAGAAGCGGCACACCGGTTGTACGCCCGGTGGTGCCAGGAACGCGTTGAGATACGCGTAGAAATAAAGGCCCGTGCGCTGGAAGGTGCCGCCGAGGAAGCGGTCGATGTAGCTGATCTCGGCCGGCGACGCCGTGATGAAATAGTGGTCGAGATCGGCGCGGTAGAACTCCACTACTTCGAAGGCATTGGTGGGCGGCGGACCATTGGGGAAAGTGCTGGCCACCGCGGCGCCGGCATCCAGCATGCCGGCACCGCAGATGTTCGGTGTCCCGCACAGCGAACCCAGCGGGAAATTGCGCGCGGTTCCCGTGAGCAGGTCCTGCACGCGCCCTGACGTCATGAGCGGATTGCGCGCGAGCACCAGCGCGGCGGTGCCTGCAACCAGCGGCGCGGCAAAGCTGGTGCCGCGGCCGTAGACGTAGCTGGGGTCTTCCGGCACCGTCTCGCCGCTGTAGGTCGTCGACACAACGAGATCGGCCACCGGAAGATCGCCACCGGGCGCCGACAACGCGATACCGCTGCCGAAATTCGAATAGCTGGTGAAGCTGCCCGCGCGGTTGTGCGCGGATACGGCGATCACGCCGCCGCAATTCGCCGGCGTGAACGACTGAACGTCCGAACTTTCGTTGCCGGCTGCAGCAACGACCACGGCACCCTGGGCCAGCGCGTCGTCGATCGCTTCCTGCATCGAGTGGTCGCACGAACCATAGCCACCAAGACTCAGGTTGATCACGCGCGCCGGCGTGGTGTTGTTGGGGACACCGGCGATCTTCACGCCCGACGCCCACAACATGCCGGCGAAGACGTCCTCGAACGAGCCACCGCATTTGCCCAGCACCCGCACCGGCAGGATGCTGACGTTGCCCGCAATGCCGGCGATGCCGATGCCGTTGTTGGTGTTGGCGGCGATCTGCCCGGCCACGAACAGGCCGTGGAAGAAACTCGCCTGGCCGTAGCCGCAGTCGCCGTCGCTGGTCCAGTCGCCTTCATCGCGCGGATCGGGGTCGCGGGCATTGCCGTCGCGGGCGGTGTCGGGGTCGGAGATGAAATCGTAGCCGGCCAACACGCGCCCGGCGAGATCGGGGTGCGGCAGGATGCCGGTGTCGACCACGGCCACGGTAATACCCGTGGCGTTGGGCTGCAGCGACCACGCGGCTTCGGCGTTGATGCCGGATAACGCGTCGTGCAGCGACCATTGGCGGCTGTAGAACGGGTCGTTGGGTGCGGCCTGCGCGTAGGCGCGGCGCACCGGATCGGCGTAGCGTACGGCGGCGTCCTGTTGGAGCTTTTGCGCCATTTCGGCCAGCACTTCCGCCGGTTGCCCGATGGGTATGCTCAACACCCAGACATCCGCGATCTGCCGCTCGACGACAAGCGGCGTACCAACCGCGGCGGCGAGGCGCGGCAGCAGCCGATCCCAATCGGCATCGACACCATCATGCAGGCGCACCATCAGCCGCTGGCCGCCAACGTCGGATTGCTCCGATTTGCGGGCGCGCTTGGTGGCGGTCGATGCGGATTGGGGCTGAACCCAGAGGACGCCACGGTTTTCGCGCAGCCGTCGCGCAATGGCCACGGCATCGGCAAACTCCAGCGGCTTGCCGGGAATGAGGTCGAGGGCGCCGGTGCGGGTGGTGCCCGCCAGCGTCAACGTTGTACCCGCGGCGGCTTCGAGTTGGGCACGCGCGCCCGCGGGCAGCGTACCCCGGGCGGCCGTGTCGGGGTGCAACATCACCCGCAGTGCGGTGACCGGCGCGGCGGCGGCCGGCGCGGCGACCGCCATGGCAAGGGCAGTGGCGGCGGCCAAAACGCAGCGGAACGGGGTCGACCAAGCCTTCATGGTGTTTACTTTCCAGTGGGGACCGGTAGGCCCGCGACGATGCAATATGAATGCCGGAGCGGGCGAGGCGCCTTGCGGCGAGCATACGCCGGTAGGCCCGGCGTTGGAAAGTCGAACCGCGGGCGTGGTCAGTCTTGCTGAGCGACTGGTGCCGCCATGGCGCGTCCGGCGACCAGCGCCTGGCGAAACGGGGTGAGCAGCATCACCATCTGCGCAAAGATCCTGGGGCTGGCGGCGATCACCTGGCCACCGTAGAGATAATCGCCTTCGCCGGATAGGTCGCCGATCAGGCCGCCCGCCTCGAGCACCAGCAGGCTGCCCGCCGCGACGTCCCACGGATTCAGGCCCACTTCGAAGAAGCCGTCGTAGCTGCCGGCGGCGACGTACGCGAGATCGAGCGCGGCAGCGCCGGGACGCCGCAGGCCGGCGGTTTCAGTGATCATCGTCTTCATCATCGCGAGATAGGTGTCGAGGTAGCTGCCATCGCGAAACGGGAAGCCGGTGCCAATCAACGCATCGCGCAGGTGCGTGCGCTTCGACACCCGGATGCGCCGGTCGTTGAGGAACGCGCCGCGACCGCGCGTGGCGGTGAAGAGGTCGTTGCGCACCGGGTCGTAGATCACGCCCTGCTGCACGACGTTGCGATGCGCCAGCGCGATCGACACGCAGTATTGCGGAAAGCCATGCAGGAAATTGGTGGTGCCGTCGAGCGGATCGATAATCCACACGTATTCCGAGCCCGCGTTGCCGTCGCGGTCGGTGCCTTCCTCGGCCAGGATGGCGTGGTCGGGATACGACGCGTGGATGGTGTCGACGATGGCCGCTTCGGCCGCGCGGTCGATTTCACTCACGAAGTCCTTGGGGCCCTTGGCCGTCACCGTCAGCAGGTCGATGTCGCGGGCGCCGCGATTGATGATGTTACCGGCGCGGCGTGCGGCCTTGACGGCCGTGGTGAGCATTGGATGCATGGCGGATTGTCGGTCGCCGCGACGGTGGAGACTGTCGCCGGACGTGTCAAAAGAGCGGAATCCGGCTATTTTACCTGCTTCTGCCCGCGACCTCGTTGCCATCCCCTTGGATGCACTCCGTTTCAGCGCCGCCGCCTTAGGGCGCGTGCGCATTGTCCTGGTCCACACCAGCCATCCCGCCAATATCGGAGCTGCGGCGCGGGCCATGCTGACCATGGGCATCACGCAACTGGTGCTGGTGGCGCCGCAACGCTTTCCCGACCCCGACGCTTCGGCGCTCGCGTCGGGCGCCGATGACGTGCTGGCGCGCGCGCGCGTCGTCGCGACACTTGGCGAGGCGCTGACTGGCTGCGCGTTCGCCGTGGGGTTGTCGGCGCGGCCGCGGGCGTTTGCGGGGCAGGTGCTTCCTCTGCGCGACGCCGCGGCGGCCGCGGTGAGGCGTGTGGATGACGGCGATGTGGCGCTGGTGTTCGGTACGGAAATGTCGGGCCTGTCCAATGTCGACCTGGCGCAGTGCCAGATGGTTGCCACCATTCCCGCCAATCCGGATTTTGCCTCGCTCAATCTTGCCGCCGCCGTGCAGGTGGCCGCGTACGAATTGCGGCTGGCGGCGGGCATGCGCGACGTGTGGACGGCGCCGCGCTTCGCGCCGGCGACGCACGATGAGATCGAAGCGCTGTACGGACACGCGCGCACCACGCTGACGACGTTGCGCTTCCTCGACCCGGCGCGGCCGCGGCGGCTGCTGCCGCGGCTGCGTCGCCTGTTTGGGCGTGCCGCGCTCGAGCGCGAGGAGGTCAATATCCTGCGCGGCATCCTCGCCCGCATCGACCAGCTCACGGGTCACCGCCGCCCATGAAGGCGATGGCGCCATGGTTTGCGCGCGTCGGCACGCCGCTCGCCACGGAGGATCGTGCCGACGCCGTCGGGGTGCTGGAGGCGCGGGGCCATCGGGCACCGGCTGCCGAAGCCGTGATACTCCTGCCGTCGTGGCGCGTGGCGGCGGGCTGGACCAACGACCGCACGATGGCGGAATGCTGGGACGATGACGAGGACGAACGCGAAGCGCTGTGGACGCGGGCGGCGGCGGACCTCGGCGAAGGCGCGCTGCTCGCGTTGCTCACAGGCGCCACCAGCGCCGCCGCGCCGCAGGTGCGTGCGGCGGCCATGGCCGCAGCCGGCACTGCGGGAACGGACGATCCGGAAGCCGTGGCCACCGCCTGCGCATCGGCGCTACTGGCGCTCCATCAATGTGTGCTTGCGCAGGTTGCCGGGGTGCCAGCGGACCATCCGTTCATGCGCAAATATGCATTGTTCGCACGCGGCCGCTGGGCGCTCGGCTATCGTGATGGCGTCTATGGCCTCTATTGATCCCGTTGCCACTACGCCGACGCCTGCCGCGCGACTACTGTGTCCCAATTGCGGCGCAGCCTCCCACGGCCACTACTGCGCCAACTGCGGGCAGGAGACGGCGATCACGCTGCCCGGCTTCCGCGCGTTCATGCGCGACGCGGCGGGCCGCTATGTCGCGCTCGACGGACGGTTGTGGCGCACGCTCTACGCTCTGATCGCGCGT
>JANMCS010000219.1:0-4654 GCA_031361405.1 Betaproteobacteria bacterium | reverse complement strand
GCTTCGTCGCCGATGCGCAATGGCATGTTGTGTCTCCGGGTGTCGCCGCGGAATGCGGGGATCAGCCCTCTATAATGGCGATCATTCGATGCCACATCAATAGAAACGCGCGCCATGGAAATTTCCCGATGACCGCCACGCTGGTGGTGCAGGCCCCGGCCATCGCGCTGGCCACACTGGCCGCCCTGGCAAGGCAGGCCGACACCCGCGCAATCGTCCCCTTCGGCGCCGGCAAGCCCGCGGCGTACCGGATGGACGTTGCCATCGCGCAGCCAGGCCTCATCGAATTCGCGCGCGCGGCATCCTGCGATGCCGGGTTCGTGCCCGCCGCGCAGCGCCTCGACCGCGTGCGCGTGGTGGCGATGGACATGGACTCCACATTGATCACCATCGAATGCATTGACGAAATCGCCGACCTGCACGGCATCAAGCCGGAAGTGGCGGCCATCACGGCCAGCGCGATGCGCGGCGAGATCGAATTCGCCGAGAGCCTGCGCCGGCGCGTGCAATTGCTGGCGGGCCTGCCCGTGGCGGCGCTGCAACGGGTCTACGACGAGCGTCTGCAGATCTCGCCGGGGGCCGAACGCATGCTGGCGGGATTCCGTGCCGCAGGGGCGAAAACACTGCTGGTCTCCGGCGGTTTCACCTTTTTCACCGAACGCCTGCAGGCACGCCTGGGGCTTGATCATGCGGTGGCCAACACGCTGCAGGTCGAGCGCGGCGTGCTGACAGGAAAAGTCGTCGGATCGATCGTGGACGCGCAGACCAAGGCCGACACGATTGCCGCGTGGAGGGCGCGCCATGCCGGCACTGACGGACTGGTGATCACGCTGGGCGACGGTGCCAACGACTTGCCGATGTTCAGGCAAGCGGACATTTCAATGGCCTACCGCGCCAAGCCCGTGGTGCGCGCCGCTGCCACCTACGCCATCGACCACTGCGGGCTCGACGCCGCGCTCAACTTCTTCCGTTAGCGCACAAAACCCGCTATCGCGCTGACCGCCAGCACGATCACCACGGCCATCGTGCCCAACGTGCCGGCGGCGCGCGGCCACGACGGTCCGCCCGACCGGGTCAGGCCGATGGCATGCAACACGCGCGAACCGACGAAAATCGCGCCGCACGCATGCAGCAACAGCGGATTGCCATGATTGAGTTCCACCGCCAGCAGGAGCAGCAGTGTGATCGGCACGTATTCCGCGGCATTGCCATGGGCGCGCACGGCGCGCAGCATCGAGCGGTCGCCGCCATCGCCGATGCCCACGCGCAGTTTCCAGCGCAGGCGGATGATCCGCAGCGCCAGCACCAGCAGCAGCAAGGCGAGCAGCCCGGTATACAGGGCGGTGATTGGTACGAGCGGAATCATGGACAACAGGGTCTCACGCTTCGTCGATCCATGTCATCTGGATCGCTTCCAGGATTTTTTCGCCGCTGCGCGCGGGGTCGTCGGCAAAACCCGGCAGGGCGCAGACCCAGCGGTGCAGGTCGGTGAAGCGTACATAGCGCGGGTCCACGTCCGGATGCGCTTCGGCCAGCGCAATCGCGATGTCACGCGTATCGGTCCAATGCATGGCCATCAACGGCCCTCCTTCGCATGGTTGATCGTGTACCGCGGAATCTCGATGACCAATTTCTTGTCTTCGACGATCGCCTGGCACGACAGGCGCGATTTGGGCGTGAGCCCCCAGGCACGGTCCAGCAGGTCGTCCTCGTCCTCGGACGACGGCGGCAATGAATCGAGGCCCTCGCGCACGATGACATGACAGGTCGTGCACGCGCAGGACTTTTCGCAGGCGTGTTCGACCACCACGCCATGATCGAGCAGGTTGTCGAGGATGGAGCGGCCGGACTTGCCCTCGAAGGTGGCGCCTTCGGGGCAGATATCGACATGGGGCAGCACAACGATTTCAGGCATCGCGATTCAATCCGAAAACGCATCGATGCGCTTGCCCTTGAGGGCCTGCGCCACGCTGCGATCCATGCGCCGCTGCGCGAATTCGGCGGAGGCGCGATTGACGGCCTCGACCGCCGCGCGCAGTGCCGTGTGGTCGGTGCCAGCGCGGATTGCGGCAAGGCGTGCCAATTCCGCCAGCACCGCATTGCGTTCGGCGGCGTCGAGCAATGCGCCATCGGCCAGCAGCGCGGCGTGTGTTGCCGCAGCGATCTGGTCCGCCTCCACTTGCGCCTCGGTCAGCGCGCGCACCTGCATGTCGGATGCCGCGTGCGTGAAGGAATCCTTGAGCATGGCCGCGATCTCCGCGTCGGACAGGCCATACGACGGCTTGACAGCGATCGTGGCCTCGATGCCCGTGGTTTCCTCGCGTGCCGCCACATCCAGCAAGCCATCGGCATCGACCTGGAACGTGACGCGGATACGGGCCGAACCGGCGACCAGCGGCGGAATGCCGCGCAATTCGAAGCGCGCCAGCGACCGGCAATCGACCACGCGCTCGCGCTCGCCCTGTACGACGTGAATGGCCATGGCCGTCTGGCCGTCGCGGGCGGTGGTGAATTCCTGCGCGCGCGCAACCGGAATGGTCGAATTGCGCGGAATGATCTTCTCGGTGAGGCCCCCCAACGTCTCCAATCCGAGCGACAGTGGAATCACGTCCAGCAGCAACCAGTCGTCATCGTGCTCGCGATTGCCCGCCAGCTTGTTCGCCTGCACGGCCGCGCCCAGCGCCACCACTTCGTCAGGATTCAGATTGGTGAGCGGTGGCTGGCCGAAGAATTCCGCCACCGCGCGCCGCACCTGCGGCATCCGCGTAGCGCCGCCGACGAGGACCACGCCCTTGATGTCGGTGGGAGCCAGCTTGGCATCGCGCAGCGCGCGCTTCACGGGCTGCAATGTCTTCGCGACGAGGTTGGCCGTGATCGACGTGAAGATCGCCTTGGTCAACCGGAGGTTGACCAAGGTGCCGTCGGCAAGCACCGCGACAATCGGCGCGGTCTCGTGCTCGGACAGGTTTTCCTTGGCCTCGCGCGCCGCCACCAGCAGCGTGCGCGAATCCGCGGGCGACAACGGCGCGAGCTTCGCGGCTTCAATGATCCAGCAGAACACGCGATGGTCGAAATCGTCGCCACCCAGCGCCGAATCGCCATTGGTGGCCAACACTTCGAACACGCCCTTCGACAGGCGCAGGATCGAAATGTCGAACGTGCCGCCGCCGAGATCGAAGACGGCGTAGACGCCCTCGGACGCGTTGTCGAGGCCATACGCGATGGCCGCCGCGGTGGGTTCGTTCAGCAGGCGCAGCACCGGCAGTCCCGCCAGGCGCGCCGCGTCCTTCGTGGCCTGCCGCTGCGCGTCGTCGAAGTACGCCGGCACCGTGACGACCACGGCCTCGACTGCGCCGCCCAGCGCTTCGCGCGCACGCTCGCCCAGGGCCCGCAGCAGGTCGGCCGATATTTCCACCGGCGACTTCACGCCGGCACGCGTGGCGATGCGCACCATGCCGGGCGCATCGACAAACCGATACGGAAAGCGGCGTTCATCGGTCAGGTCGACGAGACCGCGGCCCATCATCCGCTTCACCGACACGATGGTGTTCTGCGGATCGAGCGACTGATGCTCCATGGCGGCATAGCCGGTATCCACGCCGTCGTCGCGATAGCGGACGATCGACGGCACCAGCGGGCGGCCATCGTGATCGGGCAACACCACCGCCAGGCCGTTGCGCACCGTGGCCACGAGCGAATTAGTGGTACCGAGGTCGATGCCCACTGCGCGCTTGCGTGCATGCGGTTCAGGTGCTTCGCCCGGTTCTGCGATCTGGAACAGTGCCACGTCAGCCTTTCGATTCCGAGTTCGCGTGTACCCGTAGGCAAGGCTTCAGCCTTGCATGCTGCGCAAGGCTGAAGCCTTGCCTACAGAGGCGCAGGCGGACGCGCGCCATCATGCGTCCAACCCGCCGAGCATCGCGTCGATGTCATCCGCCAGTTTGGCGAGAAACGTGAGTTCACGCACGCGGGTGCGCGCCGCGGCGTAGGCATGCTCGCTATCCAGCGCATGTGCAAGCTGATCTTCGAGCACGCGCATCTCGGTGCGTACCTCGTCCAACAACGACTCGAGCCGCGCTACGTCGCCCGCGGCCTGCGCCTCGCTGACGGCTTCGCGCCGGTCGAGCTGTGCCTCGAGAAACGCGACGGGCAGCGCCGTGTCGCGCTCGTTCACCGTCTCGACGCCATGCAGCGCCAGCAGGTATTGCGCACGTTGCACCGGATCGCGCAGTGCCTGGTACGCCTCGTTGACGCGCGCCGAGGATTGCAGCGCGACGCGGCGCTGTGCATCCGTGCCGCCTGCGGTACCGTCCGGGTGCACCTGCAACTGCAGCGTCCGATAGGCAGCATCCAGCGCGGTGGCGTCGAAACGAAACCGTGGGGTCAGCCCGAAGAGTTCGAAATGGTTGCGGGAGAAGTCGATCATGGAGCCGCCTCCCGCAGTGGAGAGGTATGCGCTACGGGTTGGTGGTCAGACGTTGAAGCTCTCGCCGCACCCGCACTCATCCTTGACGTTGGGGTTGTTGAACTTGAAGCCCTCGTTCAACCCCTCGCGCGCGAAGTCGAGCTCCATGCCATCGAGATAAGGCAGGCTCTTCGGGTCGACCACGACGGTGACGCCATGGCTTTCGAAGCGCAGGTCTTCGGGCTGCGC
>JANMCS010000112.1:0-7795 GCA_031361405.1 Betaproteobacteria bacterium | reverse complement strand
CGGACCGGCGCGCGCCAAGGAAGTCTACGCGCGGGTTGAGGCCGCGGGCGCCACGGTGGGCATCCCGTTTGACTTCGCGGCGATCGAACGCCAGCCCAATACGCTGGACGCGCATCGGCTGCTCGCGTGGGCGCAGTCGCGGCATGAAGGCGACGCCGATGCGCTGGTCGAGCTGCTGTTCACGGCCTATTTCATCGATGGCCTGTACCTGGGCGACCACGAGGTGCTGGTGGCGCGTGCGGTAGCCGCCGGTTACGACGCCGACGATGCGCGCGCGTTCCTGGCGTCGGATGCACTTAGGTCCGAGATGGCCGGCGCCGATCGCCGGGCCCGCGAGTTGGGCGTTTCCGGCGTGCCCTTCTTCATCTTCGACGGCAAGACGGCGGTATCCGGCGCGCAGGAAGCGGCCACGCTGCTCGACGCGATCCGGCAAGCGCGTACGTCTTAAGCCGCAGCGCTGCGCTGTGGCCCGAACACGTTCCAGCCGAGGATGCCCAGGACCAACGCCACGCCGACGATGTTCGGCCAGAACTTGTTGAACACCAGCACGAGGCCGGCCAGCGACAGCGCGATTTTCGAAAACCGTGAAAGCGGTGCGCGGAAAAAACCGATGTACGCCGCCGACAGCGCGACGATGCCCAGCATCCCGCAGAGCAGGGCGGACAGGAACGCCGACCACGTGAAGTCGATGAACAGCAGCGCCGGGGTATAGACGAACATGAACGGCACCAGCGCCTTGCCCATCGACAACCGGAATGCCGTCAGGCCCGTGCGCATCGGCTCGGAGCCGGCGATGCCCGCCGCCGCGTAGGCCGCCAGCGCCACGGGCGGCGTGACATCGGCCAGCACACCGTAATAGAAAACAAAGAAATGCGTGGCGATCAGCGGCACGCCAAGCACGCCGAGCGCGGGCGCCGCGATCGACGCCAGAATGATGTACGTGGGCGTGGTGGGAATGCCGGTACCCATCATGATGCAGGCGATCGCGACGAACACCAGCCCGAAGAACACCTTGCCGCTGTTTTCGGTGAAGAGGCTGAACGGATCGATCGCGCGGAACAGGTCGGACACCGTGCCGGCCAGTTCCACCACTGCGCCGGAAAACTTGAAACCCAGTCCCGACAGCGTGAGCGTGCCGAGGATGAGGCCGACGCACGCGCATGCCGCGCCGATGGCCAACGCATACTTCGCCCCTTCCTCGAGGCCCACCAATAGCGGCTTCCACGTGAGCGTCTGGCCCTGCAGCCGGTGGTTGCCAAACTTGCGCGCGATGAGCGGGATATACGAGCACACGAAGCACAGCACGATGCCGTAGAACGCGGCCAGGAACGGCGTGAAGTCGAGCAGAAGCATCGTGACCAGCGCGATCAGTGGAAACACGAGGTGCCAGCTCGCGCCCATCACGCTCGCCAGGCGCGGAATGAGGTGCGCCTCCACACCATGCAGCTTCAATCGCTTGGCCTCGAAGTGCACCATCAGCAGACACGCGAAATAGTGGAACAGCGCGGGTACGATCGCGATGATCACCAGTTCCTTGTAGGGGACGCCCAGCAACTCGGCCATCACGAAGGCGGAGGCGCCCATCACCGGCGGCGTGACCTGACCGCCGCAGGAGGCCGAGGCTTCGACCGCGCCCGCGAAGCGCGGCGAGAAACCATACTTCTTCATCAACGGAATCGTCAGCGAGCCGGTGGTCACTGCATTGGCCACGGCCGAACCGGAGATCATGCCGAAGAGCCCCGACGACACGACGCATACCTTGGCCGGACCACCGGAGAAGCGTCCCGCGGCGATGGTGGCGAGGTCCATGAAGAGACGGCCCAGACCGGTCATCTGCGCCAGCACGCCGAACAATACGAAATGGAAGACGTAGGTGGCCACCACGCCCACCGCGATGCCGTAGATGCCTTCGGTGCCCACGTAGATGTGATTGACAACGCGCACGACGCTGTAGCCGCGATGGGCCAGCACGCCCGGCATGTAGCGACCCAGCAGCGCATAGAGCAGGCAGGCCATGCCGATCAGCGGCAGCAGCGGCCCCATCGTGCGGCGCGAGGCCTCCATCACCATGATGATGGCCAGCACGCCCATCATGTAGTCATGCGCAATCGGCGCGCCGACGCGCGCGATGAAGATATCGTCGAAGAACACCAGCAGGTACAGCGACACGCCGGCGGCCAGCAGCGCCAGCGGCCAGTCGATCCAGGCAGCCTTGTCGCCGTAGCCGCCGAAGCGCTTGACCGGCAGCGTGATGAACACGATGAAGGCAACGAACGCGAGGTACGGCCAGCCGGTCTTGAGTTCACCCGTGGCGGTGAGACGCGCCACCAGGTCCCACGCGAGATAGAAGTAGAACGCGCCGAAGGCCAGCGCCCAGGCCCACTCGCGCGCGACACCGCGCGTATCGGCGGCCGGCGCGGGACGCGGAAACACGAGGAAGATGAGTCCCAGCACCAGCGCCAGGTGGAACGTGCGGTGCTTGATTTCCACCAGCAGGCCGAAACCCGCCGTGTAGATGTGGAAACTGGACAGCACGACCGCAATGGTCGTGACCAGCATGCCGACCGGGCCGACCAGCCTCCGGAAATTCGATTCGTGGTCGAACTGCTTGATGAGCCGCGCCTGCGTTTCGACGGAAACGGTCTCGATCGTGTCGGCCAGCGTGCCGCGTTCAGTCATCGTCATCCCATCCGTGGCGGGTCAGGGCGCATCGCACGTGACGGCCACGGCGCGCAGCGCAAGTGCGCGATTGCCCCATGCAGCAAGGTCGGTCGCGCGTCCCGCCGCATGCAGTTGCGGCGATTGATCGGCGTGCACGCGCATCACGATCGTGTCGAAGGGGCGCGCCATGGTTACCACGAAGCGGCCGTCGATGGTGCGCATCGTACTGCCAGTGTCCGCCGCCGTAGGCAGGCCGGGGCCATGCTGGCTGAAGGTCATCTGCGTTTCGACGATCGCAGCGCCGTCCACGCGGTAGCGCTCTTCCACGGGCGTGCGCGTGACCGAGTGCATGTAGGTGATGGCAAAGTCCGACACGGGCAGGGCAATGCGTTGCAGTGGCACGCCGTCCGGATGCGAGGCCAGTTCCAGGCACGCGGCGAACGCGATGCCCGGCAGCGCCAGACCCAGGAGCAGCGCGCTTGCGCACGCTGCTCCGGGTCCGCGAGTCACTTGATCAGGCCCTTTTCGCGGTAGTACTTCTCGGCGCCCGGGTGCAGCGGAATCGACACCGACAGCAGCGCCGTCTTCAGTGAAATTTCCTTGCCCTTCGGATGCACCTGGCCCAGCGTCTCCGTATTTTCGAAGAGCGCCTTCGTGATTTCATAGGCCATCTGGTCGGTGACGCCGTCGTGCGTGGCCCAGATCGCCATCACCGCAAGCGTGTTCACCGGCGCGGTCTGGCCCTTGTACGTATTGGCCGGCAGCGTCACATTGGCGTAGTACGGCTGCTTCTTGCGCAACGCCTCGATTTCCGGACCGGCCAGCGGCACGAGGCGGATATCGCGCGCATTGGCGAGATCGCCGACCGACGACGTGGGCGCGCCGGCGGTGATCAGCGACGCGACGAGATTGCCGTCCTTGATCTTGTCGATCGATTGCGTGAACGACGACAGGTCTTCGCCGATGTCCTTGCGCGTCATGCCGTAGACCTCGAGCAGGTCGCCCAGCAATTGCCATTGTCCCGACCCCGGTGAACCCGACGACACCGACTTGCCCTTCAGGTCCTTGAGGCTCGTCACGTTGGCGCTGGCCAGCGTGACGAGTTGCACCTGCTCCGGATACAGCGCGCCGAGCGCGCGCAGGTTCTTCACCGGCTTGCCGTCGAACTGGCCCTTGCCGTTGTACGCAGCGTCGAGGATATCGGCCGCCACAAACGCACTTTCGATGTCCTTGCGGGCCAGCAGTTGCGCGTTGGCCACCGATGCGCCCGAGGTTTCAGCCGTGGCGGAAAGTTTCTTGCCGCCGATCGTCACCTTGTTGGAGATGAGCTGCGCCAGCATGCCGCCCAACGGATAGTAGGTGCCGCCGGTGCCACCGGTGGCGATGCCGAAGAACACGCGTTCCTGTGCCAGCGCGGACGTGGCGAACGCAGCCGCCGCGATGCAGGCGACGACGGCAAGACGGGGGCGAAAAAACATGGGTATCTCCTAAGGACAATTGGAAAACGGCGACGTCTGGTGAACGCTGGCGCGCTGTCCGACAGTATGCCCAATCCATGGCCGCTGCGGTGACGCGACAGCGCGGTCCGGCGACGATGGCCACCGTCAGGACACGGCGCCCGCCCCATAGCGGCCCTGCAACAGGCGGCCGCCGGCAAAGCGGGTGAGCGCATACGGGGCGAGCGGGAAGTCGGTGCGCAATCCAAGCGCATCCTGTGCAACGAGCCGCCCGACCACCGGCGACAGCTTGAAACCGTGGCCCGAAAAGCCGAACGCCACCCGCAGGCCGTCCACGCCGGGGACCGCGCCCAGCACTGGATTCCAGTCCGGCGTCACGTCGTAGATGCCGGTCCATGACGTTGCCAGGCCCGCCTCGGCAAACGAAGGCAGCGGATGCGCCACCTGCGCCCCGAGGTCCACGACATGGTCGAGCGGAACGTCCGCCTGCTCGGTATCGAGACGCGCGATCATCTCGCCCTCGTTGCCGTCGCCCACGAGCATTTGCTTGCCGCCATAGCTGCGCATGTAGACGTTGCCGGGGGACGCCAGATCCTTCAGCACCGGCAGGCGGCGCGTGAAGGGTTCCGGCCCCTCCAGCGTGAACACCGCATGCCGGGACAGAAGCAGCGGCACGTCGATGCCGGTCCACGTGGCGAGGTCGCCCGACCAGATATTCTGCGCACTGATCACGAGGCCTGCGGCGATGTCGCCTTGGGACGTGGCTACGCCGGTGACGCGGCCGCGCGCGTCGCGCAGAAGTCCCGTGACGGTCACGCCTTCGCGGATCACGGCACCTTTGCGCCGTGCGTTGCGGGCAAACGCCGCAGCGTGAGATAGGCATCGGCATATCCGGCGTCGGGCTCCCAGCCAATGGCGGCGATGTCGTCGAGCTGCAGCAGCGGATGGATGCGGCGCGCGTCGGCGGCGGGAATTTCGCGCGCATCGATACCGAGGCCGCGTTCGACCGCCAGCGTTTCGCGCAGCGCCGTCGCGCGTTCACCGGCCGCCGCCACGATCATCAGGCCACAGCGATTGAAGCCGGCGTCGGCCTCCGGATCCTCGAGATACGCCGAAAAATCGCGGAATACCGCCAATCCGGCCTGCGCCAACGCGACATTTTCCGGCACCGAGTAGTGTGTGCGCAGGATGCACGACGACTGGGCGGTGGTGCCGCTGCCAAGCGTGTCCCGCTCCAGCAGCAGCACCCGCGGGCAGCCCAGTCGCGCCAGGTGATAGGCAATGGATACGCCCACCACGCCGCCGCCAATCACGACGATGTCGAATTTTTCCATGGGGCAAGTTTACTGCGGGTCGCATGCGGTGGCCCATGGCGGGAACAACGCGTTGCGGAATGCGATAATCCGACCCGCTTGCCTGTGTCGAACGCCCGAAGGCCCCGCCGATGCCTCGTCGCTCCCTGATCGCCTTGCTGCTTGCCTGCGCCGTTGTCGCGCTTGCCGGCTGCGCCACGCGGCCGATCAACACGCCAATCACCGCGATCGACCGCAGTGCCGGTTATCGCTTCGGCACGCGGCAGGTGTACGACATCGACAGGGACACGATGGTCGTACTCGCGTTTTCCGGCGGGGGCACGCGCGCCGCAGCGTTCTCTTACGGCGTGCTGGAGGAATTGCGCCGCACCGAGGTCGTGACCAAGGCCGGCGCCACTGTCAAGCTGCTCGATGGCGTGGACATCATCACCGGCGTGTCGGGCGGCAGCTTCACGGCGCTGGCCTACGGGCTCTATGGCGAACGCCTCTTCGACGAATACGAGCGCCGCTTCCTGAAGCGCGACGTGCAGGGCGAACTGGTGTCGCGCTTCCTCAGCCCGAAGTACTGGACGTCGCTGTGGTCCGAAGGCTGGGGCCGGTCGGAGATGGCGGCCGAGATGTACGACGAGATCCTGTTCGACGGCGCCACGTTCAGCGATCTGAACCTGCGCTCCGGCCCGCTGATCGTGGCTGCAGCCACCGACATCTCGACGGGTTCGCGCATCTCGTTCCTGCAATCCGATTTCGACCTGCTGTGCTCCAACCTCGACTCGATGCCGCTGTCGCGCGCGGCGGCGGCATCCTCGGCGGTGCCGCTGGTACTGTCGCCGGTGACGATCAACAACTACGGCGGCCATTGCGGCCTGAAGCCACCGCGCTGGGCGCAGATGATGAACGATCCCAGCAAGAATGTGCGCCCCTCCGGCCGCGCGTTGCAGCGGCTGAAGGAGATGAACACGTTCGAAGACAGCAAGGGTCGGCCGTACATTCACCTCGTCGACGGCGGCCTGTCGGACAACCTCGGCATGCGCGCCGTGCTGGAGATGCTGGAGGAACTCGAGGCAGTGCGTTCCACCGGCGCGGAGACGCGCCTGGACAGCGTGCGCCGGCTCGTCGTGTTCGTCGTCAATTCGCTGTCGGTGCCCAAGACCACGTGGGACCAGTCGGCGCGCCCGCCCAACGACTTTGCGATCCTGCTCAAGGCCACCGGCGTGCCCATCGACCGGTACTCGTACGAGGCAGTGGAATTGCTGAAGGACATCGTCGCGCGCTGGAAGACGCTGCGGCGGCTGCGCGATGCCGGAGTGTTTGCCAACGGCGCCTACGGCGACCTGGCCGCGCTGGCCAATGTGCCGGACATGGAGATCTATGCCATCGACGTGTCGTTCGCCGCGGTGAAGGACGAGGCCGAGCACGACTATCTCAACGACCTGCCGACGTCGTTCGGGCTGAAGGACGAAGCCGTCGACCGCTTGCGCGCCGCGGCGGGCATGATCATCGAGGAGTCACCGGAATTCCAGCGACTGCTGCACGACATCGGCGGGCGGACGCTGCCGGCACCGGCACTGAACAAGGTCGCCGCGCCATGACCGCACCGAACGAACCGGGCCTGGGTGTCGCATCGTCCGAACTGGCCCGGGTCTTCGCGCTGCAACGCGCCGCCTTTGCCCGCGAGCGGTACCCGTCGCTTGCCGCGCGGCGCGAGCGCCTGGCGCGCCTCCATGCACTGGTGCGCGACAACGAGGCGCGCTTCGTGGAGGCCGTCAATCGCGATTTCGGCCACCGCTCGGCGCACGAAACGCGGCTGGCCGAGCTCTACATCGTACTGGCCGAAATCGGCCAGGCCCGCAAGCATCTTGCGCGCTGGATGCGCGCGCAGCGCGTGTCCACGCCGCTGCATCTTCTGCCTGGCCGTGCCCGCATCGAGCGGCAACCGGTGGGCGTGGTGGGCATCATCAGCCCGTGGAATTATCCGGTGCAACTCGCGCTGGCGCCGGCGCTGGGCGCACTGGCGGCAGGCAATCGCGTGCTGCTGAAGCCTTCTGAATTCACGCCGGCCACGGCGGCGCTGCTGCGCGAACTGGTGGCTGCAAGTTTTGCGGAGGATGAATTCGCCGTGATCCTGGGCGACGCCGACGTCGGGCGCGCGTTCACCGAGGTGCCCTTCGACCACCTGTTCTTCACCGGCTCCACCGCAGTGGGGCGCCATGTGGCGCGCGCGGCGGCCGCCAACCTCACGCCGGTCACGCTGGAACTGGGCGGCAAGTCGCCAGCGTTGTTCGCGCCCGATGCCGATCTCGCGCTCACCGTCCCGCGGCTCATGTCGGGCAAGCTGCTCAACGCCGGCCAGACGTGCATCGCGCC
>JANMCS010000072.1:0-1718 GCA_031361405.1 Betaproteobacteria bacterium | reverse complement strand
GGGCATCACCAAGGCGTCGCTGTCGACCGACTCGTTCATCTCGGCCGCGTCGTTCCAGGAAACCACCCGGGTGCTGACCGAAGCCGCGATCATGGGCAAGCGCGACGACCTGCGTGGCTTGAAGGAAAACGTGATCGTCGGACGCCTGATCCCGGCGGGCACGGGCCTCGCGTATCACACCGCGCGCCGCAAGGCGAAGATGGGTGGGGGCGCTGAAGCAGCCGCAGCGGCGGAAGCAGCCTTTGCGCCTGTGGGTGAAGCTGCACCGGCGGCACCGGAGGTTTCGGCGGACGCGGCTTAAGTCTCACGCATCAAGCCGTAGCAACGGGGCCGGCAGGCAACTTCCGGCCCCGTTTTTATGGGCTGATCCGTTGACACGCCGATGAGGTACTGCTTGCTGCCAAGGGGCATGGCGCGAGGCAGGCAAAGCAATCAGGACGTTGACACCACGGACCACGCCAGATCACGGACCTCTACCTGCTTGCTTTGCCGGTCAGGAACAACGGGCGCTTCGTGAGTTTAGACCAGGCCATAGCAATTGAAGCAATACGAGGCGCGCAACCTGCGCACCACGTATTGCTCTAGACCACGCGACTCCTTCAACGCTTCGCGTCCGCCCTCGCCGACGTGTCGGGCGCAATCATGGGCTTTTGACGGAACGCAGCGCGCAATTGCTCGCCTGCGTACTTCTGCGCGGTGGCGGCACCCGAGACTGCCGCTGCCATCCCGAAGAATTCGTGCGTCATGCCGTTGTAATTCTTGCGGACGACCTTGACGCCGGCCTTCCTGAGCGCAGCTTCGAGCATTGCGCCATCCTCGCGCAAAGGATCGATCTGCGCGTTGATGATGGTCACAGGAGGCAACCCTGCGAGATCGGCATGCACGATGTCGATGCGGGGATCGGACTTCTGTTCCGGGCTTTTGAAGAGCTTGTCCACGAACCACACGATCATCGCCTTGTTCAGCGGCTTCGCCGTGGCGCTGTCCTGATACGACGCGGTCGCGAGGTTGCCGGTCTGGGCGACGGGATACACCGCCAGAATGGCGACCGGCGCCTGTAGCTTGGCGGCACGAACCGCGACCGCGGTTGCCACGGCAAGGTTGCCGCCGGCGCTTTCACCGGCGAGCGCCAACTGTTGCGGGATGCCGTTCAGCGTTCGGGCATTATCCGCGACCCACTTGTACGCGGCCAGTGCGTCGTCCCACGCGGCCGGGAACGGCGCCTCGGGCGCGCGACGGTAATCGACGGACACGACCACCGCCTGCGCCTGCTTGGCGATGCCGCGAGCACCGCCGTCATACACATCCTTGTCGGCAATGACCCAGCCACCGCCGTGGAAGTACACCACTAGCGGAAACGGACCCGCGCCTGCGGGCGTATAGACGCGTACGGAAATGGGGCCGGCCGCGCCGGGAATCTCGCGATCCGTGCTGGTGACGCCGGGTACCAACGATGTCGGCGAGGTGCTCCTACCACGCTCGCGCAGAATTGCAGTCACCGCATCAGCCGGTGTGGGTTGCTTCCTTGCCTCTTCCGGCGTCAGGGTCTCGATGGGCTTGCCGCCCAACGAGGCCAGTTTATCCAGCACCTTCTGCATGTCGGGTGCCGCTTTGAACCTGGTTCCCGTCGCCGCCATCGGATCCACAGGACTTGCCGCCAGTACCGCAGGTGTCACGCCGCAAAGCAATGCTGCGCACAGCGTTGAAATCAAACGACG
>JANMCS010000014.1:0-4388 GCA_031361405.1 Betaproteobacteria bacterium | reverse complement strand
CAACCACGTGTTCCAGATGGTGAGCTTCGCCTCGGCGCAGCCGCCGCTGTTCGTGTCCGGCAACGCCGGCGACTGGGTCGACGCGCCGTTCCCCACGCCGTTTCCGCCGGCGTTGCAGCCCGCGCCCGGCGCGGTGGTCGCGGAGCTCGTGGCCACCAATCGCTTCGGGTTCATGACGATGGAACGTGCCGTCCCCGGTTGGGCCATGACGGCATGGGATGTGCACGGCGTCGCGCTCACCACCTGCACGCTGGTCCAACGCAAGGCCCGGTGCGCGGCGATCGAAAACCCATGGACCCGGCGCTGATGCCGCGCCCCCGGCCGTGGATGGCGCGGCTCGTGCGCTCGCTGCTGCGGCGCAAGCGCAAGTGGGTGTCGAACGTATGCGCGGAGCAGTTCACGCATGCGCCGCTGTCGGTCCAGGCGCGACTGCATGCCGACCTGTACCATGTCCGGCTGCAAGATCATCCGACCGCTCCGGCCATCTGAACCTGCCATGGCTTCGCGCACGCTGCTCGTTCTTCCCGATGCCACTGCCGCTCCACTGGTGGCGCTGATCGCTGCCGCCAAGTCCACGATCCGCGTGAAGATGTTCGTGTTCACCGATCCCTCGCTGCTGGGCGCGGTGATCGACGCCCGCAAACGCGGCGTCGACGTGCGCGTGATGCTGAACGCCGCACGGCGCAGCGGCGAGTCGGACAACGACGCATCGCGCAAGGCGCTGGAGGCCGCGGCCGTCACGGTGCGGGACAGCAACCCGGCGTTCGACCTGACGCATGAGAAATCGCTGGTCGTCGACGACACGCTGGCGGTGGTGATGTCGCTCAACTGGGAAACGCGCAACGTCACCGAGACCCGCGACTATGCGGTGGTCACCGACCACAGGAAGGAAGTGGCCGAGGTCCTCGCGTGTTTCGATGCCGACTGGACGCGTGCGGCATTCCTGCCGCACGAAGGCTCCCATCTCATCTGGTGCAACGCGAACGGGCGCGAGCGCTTCGCGCATTTCATCGACGGCGTACAGCACGAATTGTGGCTGCAGAACGAGCGCTACCAGGATGCGGTGATCATCGAGCGCGTGGTGCGTGCGGCCGGTCGCGGCGTGAAGGTTTACGTGCTGGCCCGCGCCCCGCATACGCTCAAGAAAGACAAGCTGATCGAAGGCGTGGGCGGCCTGCGCATCCTGCACGACGTCGGCTGCAAGGTGCACCGGATGAAAGGCATGAAGCTGCACGGGAAGATGATGCTGGCGGACGGCACGCGCGCCATCATCGGTTCGGTCAACCTGGCGCCGGGCAGTTTCGATGCGCGCCGTGAGCTGGCCATCGAAGTGAAGGACCCGGATGTGATCGAGCCGCTGGTCCGGGTCGTGCGGCAGGATTGGGAACGCTCGGTGCCACTCGACCTTTCCGACGAAGGCCTGCTGGCGGATCTGCAGAAGCGCGGCGCAGCCACCGATGCATCAATGCTGGTGCTCGACGGTGCGGGCCACGGTGGCAAGAAGAAGCACAAGCACTGAGCGAGCGCTGCGCATGCCATGACACCGTTCACGTCCGCGCTGCCCGCCGATGTCGGGCCCTTCCTGCAACGCTTTGTCGACGCCGCGCGCGACGCGCTGGGCGCCGACCTCATGTCTGTCATCCTGTTTGGCAGTGGCGCCCAAGGCCGGCTGCGCGCCACGTCCGATGTCAATGTGCTCGTGGTGATCCGCGACTGGAAACCCGAACACGCGGACCGGATGCGCGAAGCGGTGCGCACCGCCATCGCGGGCATCCGGCTGGCGCCGCTCTTCATCCGCAACGATGAACTGCATGACGCCGCACTGGCGTTCGCCGACAAGTTCGCCGACATCCTGCGGCGCCGCCGGGTGTTGTACGGCGAGGATGTCGTGGACGGCATCGTGATTCCGCGCGCCGCGCTGATCGCGCGCGAGCGGCAGAGCCTGCTCAACATCGCGGTGCGACTCCGGCAGACCTATCTCGTCCGCAGCCTGCGCGACGAGCAGGCGGCGCTGGCCGTCGCCGAAATGGCGGGGCCGTTGCGCGGTTCCGCGGCCACATTGCTGGAGCTGTCGGGCCGCAGGACGCTCGAGCCCAAGCAGGCGCTGCGCGCATTTGTCGAAGGCACGCGCGATGCCAGCCTGGTCTCTGTGCTCGATACGATGTCGGCGGTGCGCGAGGAGCGCGAACTGGCACCCGGTGTCGCGCCGGCGGCGCTGGCCGCCCTCGAGACGATCGCGATGCACCTGCGCGCGGCGTACGGCGCGCTGTCCACCTGAAACGGCGGCTGCACGAGACCACCGCGTGTTTCCCTTCACTCTCGCCGGTCCCGCATTCCTCGCGTTCTACGCTGCGTGCGCCGTTGTCGTATTGCTTGCGCTGCGCGTGATCCGGCACCGCGCCGAGGACGGCGATCCGCCCAAGCTGGCCTTCGACGATCCCTGCGCCATCGGTTTCCTGCGCGGCGGCGCTGCGGAAGCGATCAGGGTCGCCGCCTTTTCGCTGCTCGACCGCGGTTTGCTGCGCCTCGATCAGGGCAAGCTGCAGACACGGTCCGCCGCGGAAATTCAATTCGCGCGCCGTCCCATCGAGCGGGCGTTGCTCACCCGTTTCCAGGTGCCGGGCGACGCCAGGGACATTGCCGGCGATGCCGCGTTGACGCGCCATTGCAGTTCGTACCAGGCCGAATTGGAGCAGCGACGCATGCTGCCCGACGCGCAGCAACGTGCTGCGCGATTGCGGATGATGGGGATCGCGATCGGCGTGCTGTGGCTGCTGGCGCTGGTGCGCATCGCGCAGGCCGTGGCCGTCGGGCGCGGCAACATCTGGGTCCTGGTCGCGCTGGCGGTACTGGCGGCCGTGTTCGCCGCCATCGGCATCCGCGCGCAGCGCACGCGCCTGGGGGACCGCACGCTCGACGATCTGCGCACGTTGTTTGGCGGACTGCGGCGTCGGCGGTCGCAGTTGACGCCGGGTGGCACCTCCAACGAGGCGGCGCTGCTTGCGGCGGTTTTCGGACTGGGGGCGCTGCCGCCCGCCTTTGCAGAGATCCGCGGTGCATTGGGGCCGGCGGCCTCCGGGGACGGCGGAAGTTCCAGTTCCGACGGCGGCGGCTCCAGTGGCTGCGGCGGGGGTGGCGATGGCGGCGGTGGTGGCGGCTGCGGGGGATGCGGTGGCTGATGTCTTCGGCCTTTCGTGGCGTCCCGAACTTGCCGCGGGCATTCTCACGGCACTCGACCGGATCGAACTCGTGGAAGTGATCGCCGACGATTGGCTGGACGCGGACGGGCGTCGGCTGTCGGCGCTGCGCACGCTGTCCGCACAGGTGCCGGTATCGCTGCATGCGCTGGGACTCGGCCTTGCGTCGGCGTATCCGGTGAACGAATCCTATCTTGCGCGCCTTGCGCGCCTCATCGACTACCTGCGGCCCGCGTCGTGGTCGGAACACCTCGCCTTCGTGCGGGCCGGTGGCGTGGAGATCGGCCACCTCGCGGCACCGCCGCGCACACCGGCGACGATCGACGGAACCGCGCGCAATGTCGAGCGGGCGCGGCGGGTGGTGGGTTCGCTGCCGCGCCTCGAGAACATCGCGACGCTGCTCGAGCCGCCGGGCAGCACGATGGACGAGGTGACGTGGCTCAACGCGGTGCTGGCCGCCACGGGCGCGGAACTGCTGCTGGACCTGCACAATCTGCACGCCAACGCGACGAACTTCGGCTTCGACGCCGCTGCCGCGGTTCAGGCGTTGCCCGCGGCCCGCATCCGGGCCGTACATCTTGCAGGCGGTCGTCGCCTGGCCGGGGGCCGCATCCTCGACGACCACCTGCATCCGGTCCCGGATGAAGTGAT
Source organism: Betaproteobacteria bacterium (assembly GCA_031361405.1). Taxonomy (GTDB): domain Bacteria; phylum Pseudomonadota; class Gammaproteobacteria; order Burkholderiales; family Casimicrobiaceae; genus VBCG01. Next base: position 540 of record JANMCS010000014.1, on the reverse strand, counting down.
GGCGTTGCTCGACGTGGCGGGCGCGCATGTGGCGCAGCCTCTCGATGTCATCCTCGAGCGGGACGGCGCATTCCCCCCGATGTCGGCGTTGCTGTCCGAACTCGCCACGGCGCGGGCCGCATTGGTGCGGGGCCGGGCGCGGCGGCAGGAAACGATTGCGCGGGCCGCATGAGCGCCCCGCAACTGGAAACTTTTCTTGCGCGTCTCTATACCGACGCTGCGTTACGTGCCACTTTTCTCGATGCACCGGAGGCCACTGCGCGCGCGGCAGGTCTCGATGCGGCCGAGGTGGCGGCCATGCTGCGCATCGATCGCGAAGGCTTGCAGGCCGCCGCGGAGAGTTATGCCAGCAAGCGGGCGACGCAGGCCGGACGGTAGGCGCGCGCAGATTGGTCTGGTGCGTGCGAGGCTGAAGCCTCCCCTACAGGAAACACCGGGTCGCCTGCAGTTTAGGCGAGGCTTCAGCCACGCAGGACGACACGACCACACGAAACATTAACACGTAGTTTTATGTAGGCGATGCTTCAGCCACGCAGGCCG
>JANMCS010000601.1:0-15899 GCA_031361405.1 Betaproteobacteria bacterium | reverse complement strand
TGCAGGGTTCGTGGGGTACCGTCAAGATTGGTAACTTCCTGGCTCCGTACGACGACATTCATCCGATCTTCGGTAACGTTCCCACGTTGACCACGTCGATCCTGTCCACGGCGGCGTTGTGGGCGCAGGGTTCCCAGTCGAACAACAACGGCGGCTTCGATAACCGTCAAGGCAATTCGATCCGCTACGATTCGCCGCGGGTGTCGGGTTTCCTGGGTTCGATCCAGATCTCGCAGCTTGACAACTCGACTGGCCAGGGTGGCTTCACGTACGGCGACATTGCGCAGCAGCAACGTCACGCCTACATCCTGTCGACCGGCGGCTTCTATGCCAACGGCCCGTTCCAGGCTGGCATCGCGTACGAAGCGCATAACAAGGTGCGTGCTCCGAACCTGTCCGATTACGCGGTCTCGCTGGCTGCCAACTGGAACTTCGGCATCGTCAAGATCGGTGGCGTGGTTGAGCGTCTCGATTACGATGTTGTCGGCGGCAACCTGAAGCGTAACTTCTTCGGCGTGTCGGCAACGGCGCCGATCGGTCCGGGCGAACTGTATGCGTTCTACGGCAACGCCCGCAAAGGCTCAGGCCCCACGGGCGCCAAGGTTGGTCAGTTGGGAGCCGGCAACAACACGGGTGCGCAACAGTGGGAACTTACCTACACCTACGCCCTGTCGAAGCGCACCTTGACGTACGTGGGTTACGTGCAAACGCGTAACGACAGCAATGCCAACTATAACTTCAACATCAACCCGTACACCGTGGTCGCCGGCGCCAATGCCCAAGGCTTCGTGGTGGGCGCGGTTCACTTCTTCTAAAAAAGGAAGTCGCAACAACCGGGGCTCTCCCGGCTACAGCGGATACAACGGGCGCCTTCGGGCGCCCGTTTTTTTCCGCATTCGCGTCCGCCTGTACGCAGTTAAGCGCGGGCGCAGGCCGCAGCACCAGAGGCTGCTACGATTGCACCATGCTCCATTCGATGATCGTCGGGTTCGATCGCGCCTTGCGCACGCTGGCAGGCACGGCGCAGGCCTCCCGCCCGGTGCCGGGCGCAATGTTGCCCGAAGCCGCATTGTCGCCGGCGGAACGCCGGCACGCGGCGGGATTGATGCGCGTCAACCACACCGGCGAGGTTTGTGCGCAGGCGCTTTATTCAGCGCAGGCGCTGGTCACACGAAACCCCGATATCGGGGCCAGGTTTGCCCAGGCCGCGCGCGAGGAAGAAGATCATCTCGCCTGGACGCAGCAACGCCTGGCCGAGCTCTCGTCGCAACCATCGCTGTTCAATCCGCTCTGGTACGCCGGATCGTTTGCGATCGGCGCGCTCGCCGGGCTGGCGGGCGATCGCGTGAATCTGGGCTTCGTGGTGGAAACCGAGCACCAGGTGGAGGAGCATCTCACGACGCACCTCGACCGGCTGCCGCCGCAGGATGAAAAGAGTCGCGCCATCGTCAGCAGCATGCGCGAGGATGAGGCGCGGCACGCCGACATGGCGGAGGCGGCCGGCGCGTTGCCTTTGCCGCGTCCGATACGCGACCTGATGCACACCACCGCAGGCGTGATGAAGGCTGTCGCCTACCGGATCTGACCGTCCGCATGACCGCCGGCGCGCCGCCATTGGCGCAACGCAGCGAGCCGCGACGAACGCACAGCCTTGGCCACCGCGTCACCGGCATCGCGACTCTTGCTGGCGGCGCCCGACGCGGTGTTCGTTGCGTGCACCTGGCGCGCGATCGTTCCCGCAGCTACACGCCGAATTACGGTCAGCGCCTCGTTCAGGATTGTCGCCGGCGGATAATCCTGCGCTGCGCCCGGACGCGAACAGGCGTCTGCAGCCGATGCTTCAAGCACGGTGGCAAGGCGCTCGGGGCGGCGCAACGCATCCGTGGCGCCGATCAAGTCCAGCAGCGTGGCGGGGCGCAGCTCCGCGGCACGATGCACGACGCCATGCCAGCGCGCGGCGAGGCGTCCCGCGTCGGCGCACTCCTGCGGCACTCGCAGCCGCGCCGACAGCCGCTCGACGAGGCGCACACTGGCGCGCTCGTGGCCGTGGTGCCTGGGCCACGCGGCCGGCGGCGTGATGGCCTTGCCGAGATCGTGGGTCAGGATGGCGTAGCGCGTGGGCAGCCCGTATCCGCGCGCCGCGCCCCAGTCCAACGCCATCGCGACGTGCACGCCGGTGTCCACTTCCGGGTGATGGCGCGGCGGTTGGGCGACGCCGTAAAGTGCGTCCACTTCCGGCAGCAAGGCGGCCAGTGCCCCACACGAGCGAAGTGCTGCCAGCAGGCGTGACGGATGGGACTCGGCGAGCCCCTTCGCCAGTTCCTGCCAGATGCGCTCCGGCGAGAGCGTGGCCAGTTCGCCGGACGCGACGATGACGCGCATCAGCGCTTCGGTTTCCGGCGCGATCGCAAAGTTGAACCGCGCCGCAAACCGCGCGACACGCAATACCCGCAGCGGATCTTCGGCGAAGGCAGCCGATACATGGCGCAGCACCCCCGCAGCAAGGTCGGTCGCGCCCCCAAAGGGATCGACCAGCATGCCATCGTCTCCGCGCGCCATCGCATTGATCGTCAGGTCGCGCCGCGCCAGATCCTCGGCCAGCGTGACGTCCGGCGAGGCGAAGAATTCAAAGCCACGATAACCACGCCCATGCTTGCGCTCGGTGCGAGCGAGCGCATACTCCTCATGGGTATCTGGATGCAGGAACACGGGAAAATCCCGGCCAACCGGCCGGTATCCGGAGGCGATCATCAGCTCCGGCGTGGCGCCTACGACCACATAGTCGCGGTCGGCATCGGGCCGCCCCAGCATCTCGTCGCGTACCGAACCGCCGACCCGAAACACGCGAAACAATTGCGGACGCGTGCGGGCCATGACCGGGAACCGGAGCGTGCGCCGCGTCAGCGGCCGCCGTGGGCGCGATACACGTCGAAGGGATCGCGCATGGCCGCGGGCGACAGGTATCCCGGTGCAATCGACTCGAGGGTAGCGGGCGTGATCCCGAACACCGCCGGAAATGGGCAGTTGCAGACGTTGTCCACGCTCATCGACCGCAGGTTGTCGCGGCTCATCAATTTGCCGGGCGCGTGCTCGAGCATGAAGGCCTGCAGTTTAGACAGCGCAGCGTTGAGCGGCACGATGGGCCGCACCGCGCCCGTCACTTCGCCCACATAGCGGACAATTTCACGCAACGTGTAGACCTTGGGCCCGCACAGGTCATAGCGCGACAGCTGTGTGAGATCGTCGTCGAGCGCAGTGACGATGCAGTGCGCAACGTCACCGAGGAAGATGGGCGCGAAGCGCGCGTTGGGCGCCCCAAGCGCAAGCACGGGCAGCAGCCGCGACAGGCGCGCGAACAGTGACAGGAACGCGTCGCCTGGCCCGAAGATCACCGACGGCCGGAAAATCGTCCAGCGCAACGTCGATGCCGCGACGAGTTCTTCCGCCTTGCCCTTGGACTGGAGATAGAGCGACGGGCCGGCTGCATCGGCGCCCAGCGCGCTCATGTGCAGCAGGCGTTGCACGCCGGCGCTGCCACACGCCGCGATGACCTTGCGCGCGAGTTCCACGTGCGCGTGGGCGAACGTGGCACCGCCTCCTTCGTTGAGGATGCCCACGAGATTGATCACAGCATCGGTCTCGACCAGCAACGCGGACAGTGCGCGCGGATCGTGGACATTGGCTTCGACGACATCCACCGTGGGTAGCAGGATCAGGTGCTTCGCGGCTTCGCGGCGGCGCGTTGGCACCAGCACGCGATGGCCGGCGGCCGCGAGGCGGGCCACGACGTGGCGCCCGACGAAGCCGCTGCCGCCGATCACGACGATGCGCTGCGTGCTCACGGCGAGGTCACCGCGGCGGTGGGTCCCGGCGTGCCGGCGCCGCGGGGCGTCACCATGCCGAGCCGCGTCGTGAGGGGCTCCTGGCTGGTCTGAAACGTGTGCCCGTACACCATCGCGTTGGCCAGTACTTTCTTGACGTAGTCACGCGTTTCGTTGAACGGAATGGTCTCGACCCAGATCGCGCCTTCGAGCGGCACGGCCGGCCGCCACTGCTGTGCGCGTCCGGGTCCGGCATTATAGGCAGCCGCTGCCAGCGCCGGCATGCGGTCGAGGCGTTCCAGCCAATACTTGAAGTAGTACGCGCCGAATTGCGTGTTCAATTCCGTCTGCGCGACCTGATTGCCGCGGAAATCGCTGCGGCCGGTCTGCTTGGCAACCCACTTGGCCGTGCCGGGCATCAATTGCATCAGGCCGATGGCGCCGGCCGACGAAACGATCTCGGGGATAAAGCGCGACTCCTGGCGCGCGATGCCATAGAGCAGCGCAACGTCGACGTCGTTGGTCTTGGCGGCCGCATCGAAGTCAGCGCGATACGGGGCGAGATAGCGCAATCCGTAATCGTGCCGCATCGCCGTGCGCTCAGCGGTGTTGATCGCGCGATCATAGAGACCCACGCGACGCGCATGCTCGGCGGCGAGCAGCAACGCGTCATCGTCCAGTCCGCGCACGATGTATTGCCATTCGCGCAACGATTCGGGCCGCATGTCGAGCACGACCAGCTTCGATACCCGCCTGACCTCGGGTCGGCTACCGAACGTGGCCAGCGCGGAAGGCGACAACAGCACCGGCGCGCTGGCCGGCAGCACGAAGCGGCGGCCGAGCGCCTCGGCCGCCAGCAGTCCGTAGAAGTTGACCTCTGGCGCCAGTGCCGCCAGCAGCGCGTTGGCGTCCTCGGTGCGGCCCTTGCTGGCGAGCGCTCGCGCACGCCAGTAGCGCCACGCCGCCTCCTGCCGCTGCGCATCCGGCATCGCGTCGATCGCTAGCAGCACGTCGTCCCAGGCCAGCGCGCGCAACGCCGCGCGCACCCGCCAGGCGCCTGCCTCGGTGCTCATCACCGCGCCGTTGCATTCGCGGAACCACGCGTGGGCCGCCGGGTTGAGCTGTCGGGCCGCATGGTGGGCAAGCCTTGCGTTGCCATACAGGCGATCGGCGGCCGGCAGCCGCTCGCGAATCCTGACCCATCCGGGTCGCGCGGCTTCGGCGTCGCTGCGTGCGGCACGCTCCAGCGCCACCAGCGCCAGTTCGCGCCCGCTGCCGGTGCCCAAGGCAAAGACGCCCTGATTCAACGCTGCCAATGGATCCTGCTGGACCGTTGCCAATTCGCGGTCGGTGATCTTGTCGGCGCCGGGCAGGCCGCTGCCGATGCCTTGCGCCACGCGCAGGTTGCCGGCCTCGATGGCGAGACGAAAGCGCGCCTTGCGCTCGGCCAGCCCGATGTCACCGCGCGCGATCAGCGCGGCAAACAGCGGCTCGCAGCCGTCGGGAGTGGCCTTGTCGGATAGCCATAGCGGCTTGGCCGCCGCCAGCGCGTCGTCGCCGTCGCGTTGCCAGCGAAACAGCAGCGTGGCACAGGCAAAGTCGGCGTCGTCGACCGGCACTGCCGCGTAGTCGGCCGCGAAGCGGTCCCACAACGATTTTCGCGCCAGCGACTTCAGCCAGTCGATACGCAACCGGTCGGCCAGAGGCGTGTTGGGGTACCGGTCGATGTAGGCGCGAATGGCCACCGGCGACGCATCTTCAAGGCCGAGTTTCAATTGCCAGTATTCGACGTAAGGCGCCAGCAGGTGGCTGCCAAGCTTGGGCGACAGCACCGCGAGCCGCGCCCGGTCGCCTTTGTCAAAGGCAGCCTTGGCGGCGAGGAAATCGGCGTCGCCCTGCGCGCCCGCGCTCGTGGCGCCGAGCAGCAGCATCAAGACGATGGCGCAGCGCAGAGGGTACATCGAGGTAAGCATCGTTTCGATTCTGGGTGAGTGACTGGTGGAAGACAAGCGCCGCACCGTGATTGTTCCGCCGGCGCGCCTTGAACAGGGTACGGCAACACAGGCCCGATGCTACTATTTCAACTAAAATCAATACGTCGCACGCTCTGGGGGATGAAGGATGGCGCAGCGCAAGGCAGCACCGCTGGTGGGCGTGGTCATGGGCAGCGACAGCGATTGGGAAATCATGCGCCATGCAGTGGTCCAGCTCGACGCTTTCGGCATCCCCAATGAGCCGCGCGTGGTCTCCGCCCACAGGATGCCCGATGAGATGTTCGAATACGCCGAGGACGCGGGTCCGCGCGGATTGCGCGTGATCATCGCGGGCGCCGGCGGCGCTGCGCACCTGCCCGGGATGTTGGCGTCGAAGACCACCGTGCCGGTGCTGGGCGTGCCCGTCCCGTCCAAATACCTGCGCGGCGAGGATTCGCTGCTGTCGATCGTGCAGATGCCCAAGGGCATTCCCGTCGCAACGTTTGCGATCGGCGAGGCCGGCGCGGCCAACGCCGGCCTGTTCGCCGTGGCGATCATCGCGGCCACCGATCCGGTGGTCGCCAAGAAGCTCGCCGCGTTCCGGCTGAAGCAGACCGCCACTGCGCGCGCGATGCGCGTGCCGCCGTCGACGTAACGCGCCCACGACAAATGGCAGCGATCGCGCCGGGCGCGTGGCTCGGCCTGCTGGGCGGCGGGCAACTTGGCCGCATGTTCTGCATGGCGGCCCAAAGCCTCGGCTACCGCGTGGTGGTGCTCGATCCCGGCACCGAAAGTCCCGCCGGCAGCGTGGCCGACCGTCACCTCGCCGCCGACTATCTCGACGCGCAGGGCTTGGCACAACTGGCGGCGCTGGCTGCGGGCGCCACCACCGAATTCGAGAACGTGCCGGCCGCCGCGCTGGATTTCCTGGCGCGCACCGCACGCGTCACGCCAACAGCCGCCAGTGTCGCCATTGCGCAGGACCGGATCAGCGAAAAGATGTTCCTGTCCGGGCACGCATTGCCGGTGGCGCCGTTTGCCGTGCTGCGCAGTGACGACGACGTGGCCGCGTTGAGGCCCGGTCTCCTGCCCGGCATCGTCAAGAGCGCGCGCCTCGGCTATGACGGCAAGGGCCAGATTCGCGTGCGGACCGTCGACGAGGTACGCGGTGCCATCGTGGCGATGCGCGGGCAGCCCTGCGTGCTCGAAGCGCTGGTGCCGCTGGCCTGCGAGGTATCGGTGATTGTTGCGCGCGATGATCACGGGCATGCGCTCACCTGGCCGGTGGCGGAAAACATGCATCGCGACGGCATCCTCGATGTCTCCGTGGTGCCTGCGCGCATCGACGCGACGCTGGCCGCCGATGCCCGTGCGATTGCGTTGCGCGTGGCCTCGCTGCTCGACTATCGTGGCGTGCTGTGCGTCGAGATGTTCGTCGACACCGCGGGCCGCCTGCTGGTCAATGAAATTGCGCCGCGGCCGCACAACAGCGGACACTACACGATCGATGCATGCATCACGTCGCAATTCGAGCAGCAGGCGCGCGTGCTGGCGGCGCTGCCGATGGGCGACACCCGACAACATACGCCCGCCGTGATGGTCAACCTGTTGGGCGACCTCTGGTTCGATGAGCGCAACGGGGACGTGCCGCGCGAACCGGACTGGAACACGGTGCTGCGGCACCCGCAGGCCAAGCTCCACCTCTACGGCAAGTCGCAACCGCGGCGGGGGCGCAAAATGGGGCACGTCACCTGTCTCGGCGCCTCGCTGGACGAGGCGCTGGCCACCGCCCGGAACATCCGGTCGGCACTGGGCTTCCCCGACCAGGGCCGCATCTGACGGGCCCGGCTATCGCGCCTTGCGGCGGGCGCCCGGCTTGACGGCGGAGGGCACGCGCACCGCGCCTGCGGGCAATGCAGCGACGCGGTCGTATTCCGGATCAGTCCATCGCGATCCCGCGGCGAGATAGTCGGCGGCCATCAAGGTGGCGTCGGCGCCCCAGAACAATTCGTCGCCGATGGCGAGCGTGGGCACGCCGAACACGCCGCGGGCAATCGCCTCGTCGGTATTGCGCCGCAGTTCGTCCTTCACGTCCGGCGCGGCGATGCGACGGTCGGCATCGGCAAGCCCGAGCGCCGCCACCAGTTCCGCCCACTCGATCGGCAGGTCGGGAAGCCGTCCGTCGCGCCAGACGAAACGGAAGATCCGGTGCACGGCCTCCGGCGCGCAATCGCAGGCAATGGCCAGGCGCAGCAGCGGCAACGGATTGAACGGATGCTCGGGCGGCATCTTGAACGCGATGCCCATTCGTCGCGCCTGCCAGACCAGGAAGCGATAGCTGAAGACGCGTTTGCGTGGAATCTCGGCCGGGCCTTTATGGCCGTGCGCGTTGAGCAGTCCCGCAAACAGCACCGGCCGATACCGCACGCGCACCGCCGGTCCCAGCAAAGTCAGTTGTTCGCTCTGCAGGTACGCGAACGGCGAGATGAAATCGAAATACCAGTCAACGCTTGCCATCGGTGCCGTTGCCTTGATCCGGGTGGTTGGCCACTGTGCGGCGCGCTTCGATCTCGATCCAGACGGCGCGCTTCTCGGCGTCATCCAGCACGCTCCAGACGGCGATCTCGTCGAGCGTGCGCAGGCAACCTGCACACAGCCCCGTCACCTGGTCAATCGCGCAAATGCTGATGCACGGCGACGGCACCGTGTTGCCGGAGACAGGACGGGTCATGGTGGGAGGCTTCGCGTAATGTCAGGCAACGAGCGGATTGCGGGCATCGAGCGCACGCGCGGCGCGCGACGTGGTGGGACGTTTCAGGAAATCAGAAATATAGTGTCCGGCGCGCCTTAGCCGCACCATGTCGACGCCCGTTTCAATGCCGAGCCCGTCCAGCAGGTAGACGACATCCTCGCTGGCAACGTTGCCCGTGGCCCCCTTCGCATACGGGCAACCGCCGAGGCCGGCAACCGAACAGTCAAAGGTCGCGACGCCAAGTTCCATCGCCGCGTAGAGGTTGGTGAGCGCCTGGCCATAGGTATCGTGAAAATGGCCGGCGAGCGCGACCACTGGAATCTGCACGGCGCAAGTCTCGATCAACAGCTGCGTGGCGCCGGCGGTGCCGGTACCGATGGTGTCGCCGAGCGAGATTTCATAGGCGCCAAGCTTCCACAATGCGGCGGCCACCTCCGCCACCCGCGCCGGCGCCACCTGGCCCTCGAAGGGGCAGCCCAGCACGCACGAAATGTAACCGCGCACCCGCACCCCCTGCGCGGCCGCCGCCGCGAAAATCGGCTCGGCGCGCACCAGGCTTTCGGCGATGCTGCAGTTAATGTTTTTCTGAGAGAGCGTTTCAGACGCCGCGACGAACACGGCCACTTCGTCGGCACCAGCCGCAAGGGCCGCCTCGAACCCACGCAGGTTCGGCGCGAGCACCGGGTAGCGCACGTCGGGCTTGCGTTGGATCCGCGCCATCACTTCTGCCGCGTCCGCCATCTGCGGCACCCACTTCGGCGACACGAACGACGTTGCCTCGATGGCGGAAAAGCCGGCATTCGTCAGCATGTCGATGAGCGTGACCTTGACGGCGGTGGGCACCTGCACCTTTTCATTCTGCAGGCCGTCACGCGGACCCACTTCCACCAGTCGAACCTGTGTCGGCAATGGCATCAGTAACCTCGCGTCCAATCGACCAGTCCTGTCACCGCTTCCCCGCGTTCAAATTTCCTGATCTTCGCGGCGATCTGCGCTACGGCATCTTCCGGCACCGTCAAGCCTGAAACGTGCGGCGTGATGGTGACGCGCGGATGGGACCAGAACGGGTGCAGCGGCGCGAGTGGCTCCTCCGCGAAGACGTCGAGCGTGGCGCCCGACAACCTGCCGCTGTCGAGCAGCGCCAGCAGGTCGGTGTCCACCAGCGTGGCGCCGCGGCCGATGTTGACCACATGGGCCCCGTGAGCCAGCAGAGCGAGCATCTTCGCATCGAGCAGTCCGGTCGTGGCCGGGGTAAGCGGTAGCACGTCCACCACGAAGTCGACGCTGTCGAGGCATGCGGCGAGCTGGTCGCGGCCGGCAAAGCAGTCGACACCGCCAATGTCCTTCGCGCTCGCCGCATAGCCGCGCACGGCAAAACCCTGCGCGGCAAGTTCGCGCGCGATCGTGGCACCGATCATGCCCAGGCCAAGCACGCCAACACGAATCGACGTCGGGTCGCGCGGATCGTGTTGTTCCCACGTGCCGGCACGCTGTTGCTGCGCGTAAGTGTCGAGCCGCAACAGAAACCGCAACGCAGCGGCCAGCACGTACCGCGCCATCGGTCGCGCCATGCCGGCGTCCTCGAGACGCGACACCGGCACGTCGCGCGGCAGATTGGGCAGGCGCAGCAGGTGGGCGACACCGGCGCTCGCGGTAAACACGGCCTTGGGCGCGCGCTGCGCGTCGAACACGGTGCCGCATGGCTCCGCCATGACAATGTAGTCCGCAGGCGCTTCCGCAGGTTGCACCGGCTGCCCGGGCTCGCGCCGTTCGATGCTCACCTCGGGGAGCGCGTCACGAAAAAGGTCCATCCATGGTTGTGCCTCGGCGGCGGACAGCGTGACCACCACGCGCACCGGTTGATGGCCGCCAGCGGTCATGCGTCTTCCAGGTCGACCAGATCCGCGCCCTCGGCGACGCGGTCACCCACCTGGAAGTGGACGGCTGCCACGACGCCATCCGCGGGCGCAACGATCGTGTGCTCCATTTTCATCGCCTCGAGCACGATCAGCGGCGCGCCCTTCACGACCTTGGCACCGACCTCGACCATCACCGCCACCACGGCTCCCGACATCGGAGCGGTCAGGTGCCCGCCGTGCTCCTCGTCTGCCGCGGCGTGGGCGAGCGGGTCGATGCAGCGCAAGTGCCGCCGCGCACCGGGCGCGAAAACGTAGCGGTCATTCTCGACGGCAATCACCGTCGCCTCGAAGAGCACGTCGTCGACGACAATATGCAGGCGGTCGTCGGCATGGCTGTAACTCACGGCGAACGTTCGCGTAGGCAACGCCACATCGAGCTGATGCTCGCCGCGCGGCCTCACGTCGACGCGAGTGCGCGCATCGCCGTCCGCAAAGGTCATTGCAATCGCGTGCGTGGCCATGCCAAGCCACCATGCGCCCGGCACATGCCATGGCGAATTGGGCTCACCGGACGCCCGTGCCGCGGCGGCGGCATCCAGCGCCAATCCTTCATATTCAGCAATGGCAGCCGCCAGCAATGCCTGATCAGGTGTTGCCGACGGCGGCGGAAACAATGCGTCGCGATATTTTTCGATCAGGCCGGTATCGATGCGGGCACTGGCAAAGGCGTCGTGCGCGACCACACGCTCGAGAAAGGCGATGTTGGTGGCCACGCCCACGACTTCGCATTGCGCGAGTGCCCGCAGCATCTCGGCGCAGGCGGCGGCCCGATCCTCGCCCCAGACAATGAGTTTGGCCAGCATCGGATCGTAGAACGGCGACACCTCATCGCCCGCGCCTACGCCGGTATCGACGCGCACACGCGCGGACGCCGCGGGCATGCGCCAATGTGACAGCGTGCCGATCGACGGTAGGAAGCCGCGTTCCGGATCCTCGGCGTAGAGCCGCGCCTCGAGCGCATGGCCGTTGATCGTCAACTGGTCCTGCCGCAGCGGCAACGGCTCGCCTGCCGCCACGCGCAATTGCCATTCGACGAGGTCCTGCCCGGTGATCATCTCGGTGACCGGATGCTCGACCTGCAGCCGCGTGTTCATTTCCATGAAGTAGAAGCGGCCGTCCTGCTCGGCAATGAACTCGACGGTGCCGGCGCCGACATAGCCGATGGCCTTGGCGGCGGCGACCGCGGCGTCGCCCATGGCGCTGCGGCGCTGCGCGGTCATGCCGGGCGCTGGCGCTTCCTCCAGCACTTTCTGGTGCCGGCGCTGCACCGAGCAATCGCGCTCGAACAGGTAGACCGCGTTGCCCTGGGTATCCGCGAATACCTGGATCTCGATGTGCCGCGGCGACGTGAGGTAGCGCTCGAGCAGCACCTTGTCATCACCGAACGATGCTTTCGCTTCCCGCCGCGCCGACGCGAGCGCCGCCGCAAATTCACTGGCCGCGGTGACGATCTTCATGCCCTTGCCACCACCGCCCGCGGTGGCCTTGATCAGCACCGGGAAGCCGATGGCTTCCGCCTCGCGCGCAAGCAGTGCCGGGTCCTGCGCATCGCCGTGATAGCCCGGCACCAGCGGCACGCTGGCCGCGCCCATGATGTTCTTGGCAGCCGATTTCGATCCCATCGCTGCAATCGCGGCCGGGGGCGGCCCGATGAACACCAGGCCGGCCGCGGCGCAGGCGGTGGCGAACGCCTCGTTTTCCGACAGGAAGCCGTAGCCGGGATGGATGGCCTGCGCACCGGTGCGCAATGCGACAGCGATGATGGCCGCCCCGTTCAGGTAGCTTTCGCGCGGAGCCGCGGGGCCGATGCGCACCGCCTCGTCGCATGTAACCACGTGCAGCGCGTCGGCATCCGCATCCGAATACACAGCGACGGTACGGATACCCATCCGCCGCGCCGTACGGGCGACACGGCAGGCAATTTCGCCGCGGTTGGCAATCAGTATTTTGGTGAACATGATGGCGGCGCTACGGCGTCGTGCGGTGGGAGGACGCGTCGAACCAGCGGGTGATCCGCGCCACGATGTGGCGGATCATCCGCCACACTTTTGGAATCAGCCAGATCATGAACGCCACCAACAATGCGAGCACGATCAGCGCGATGACGGGATGGGCAAACGCCAGCCACAGCACGGTGCCGACGGCGATTTCTTCGCCGAGGGAGGCCGCCCAGTTGGAGAACGGTTCGGGCGACGTGTTGATCATGGCGCGGCTGCCGGACTTGGCCAGGTGGCTGCCCGCGGCAAGCGTACCGCCGAGGATGGCCGCGCCCAGCATCGTGGCCGACGACGAATCGCCGAACACGCTGGCGGCGAGCGCCGCCCCGGCTGGAATGCGGATGAACGTCTGCACCATATCCCATGCCGAATCCACGCCCGGGATCTTGTCGGCAAAGAACTCGACGCAAAACATGAAGCCGGACGCCGCCAGCACGAACGGATGCGCGAGCGTGGTGAGGCCCGCCGGCAGGTCGACCCACCCAAGGAAGCCCAGGCCACCGAGGATGAACAGCACGGCATACAGGCGCAATCCGCTCGCCCAGCCGACCGCCGCGGCCAGCGCGACCAGCTGCAACGTGTCGAAATGCGCGAGCGCCGGTGTCATGATTTTTTCAGCAGCGCGGGCGGCACCCACGAGGCCGCACGTTTGTCGAGAAACGCGGCGACGCCTTCCTTGCCTTCGGTTGACGCGCGCACGGCAGCGATGTGCTCCGCTGTACCGCCGATGACGGCAGCGTCGATCGGGCGATGCGCGACGCCGCGGATCAGCGCCTTGCACTCCATCTGCGCCCGCGGCCCGGCGAGCAGCAACTTGCCCAGCACGTCGTTGACACGGTCGTCGAGTTCGGTGATCGGGACGATGTCATGCACGAGACCGATGCGAAACGCCTCGGCGGCATCGAAGCGCTCACCCGTGAGGAAATAGCGGCGTGCCTGCCGCGCGCCGATGGCCTCGATCACGTAGGGTGAAATGGTGGCCGGGATCAGTCCGAGCTTGGCTTCGGACAACGCAAACGACGCCTCGATGGCCGCGATGGCAATGTCGCAACAGGCAGTGAGCCCCACGCCACCGCCGTACGCGGCGCCGTGGACTCGCGCCACCGTGGGTTTCGACAAACCGCTCAGCGTGCGCAGCATCAGCGCCAGTGCCTGCGCGTCCGCGAGATTCTCGGCCGGGCCGTAGCTCGCCATTTTCTTCATCCAGTTGAGGTCGGCGCCGGCGCAGAAGCTCTTGCCGCTGCCGGCGAGGACGACGACCCGCACATCGTCATCGGTATCGAGAACGTTCAGCAGCTCGGTGAGCTCGGCGATCAATGTCTCGTTGAACGCGTTGTGCAGATCCGGCCGATTGAGCGTGACCACGGCCACGCCGTGTTGCAGCGCGACCGCCAGCGTTTCGTAACCGGGCGTGGATGGTTTTTTGCGGGCCATGGGGGTTGTCCGTGTGGGTGCGGGTCACATCCGCTTGGCGGCTTCTTCGAGCATCACCTCGGTGGCCCCGCCGCCGATGGCCAGGATGCGGGCGTCGCGCCACAGCCTTTCGATGGCCATTTCACGAATATAGCCCATCCCGCCGTGGAACTGCTGGCAGGCGTGGACGACCTCGTTGGCCAGTTCGCCGGTGAGCGCCTTGAGCTGCGAAATCTCCTTGACGCACTCGCGCTCCTGCGTGACGAGCCACGCGCAGTGATACATGAAGGCGCGCGCAGCCTGCGTCTTCGCGTCCAGCATCGCGAGCCGCTGCCGGATCGTCTCGCGATCCCACAACGTGCCGCCGAAGGCGTGCCGCTGCCGCACGTGTTCCAGCGCCAGGCGCAGCGCCACCGTGGCGTGACCCACGGCCATCGCGGCCAGCGCGAGGCGCTCGCGCTGGAAGTTGCGCATGATCGCGTAGAAGCCGGCATTTTCAACACCCAGCAGCGCGGTGGCCGGCACCCTGCAATCGGCAAAGACCAGTTCCGCCGTGTCCGAAGAACGCCAGCCCGACTTGTCGAGCGCGCGACCCACGGTGAATCCGGGTGTGCCACGCTCGACCAGGAACAGCGAAATGCCGCGCGAACCCCTGGCAGCGTTGTCGGTGCGCGCCGCGACGATGACGAGATCGGCATGGACGCCGTTGGTGATGAACATCTTGGTGCCGTCGATGACCCAGTGCTCGCCGTCGCGGCGGGCGCGCGTGCGCAGGCCGGCGACGTCGGAGCCCGCCCCGGGCTCGGTCACGGCCACCGCGGTGATCGTGTCGCCGGTGCAGACACCCGGAAGATAGCGGGCCTGTTGTGCGGCCGACCCGGCATGCGTCAGGTGCGGCGATGCCATGTCGGTATGCACGAGCACGGTGATGATGAAGCCGCCGAACGTGGACTGCGAGAGCGCCTCGGCAAAGACGAGGTTGGTGAGCGCATCCGCGTCTGCGCCGCCGTAACGCGCATCGACCATCAGTCCCAGCAATCCAATCGAGCCCAGCTTGCGCAGAACCTCGCGCGGCGTTGCACCGGCCTCTTCCCACCGCGCCGCATGCGGCTCCACCTCGGTGGCGACGAACCGCGCAACCTGGTCGCGCAGCAGCGCGTGTTCCGGAGTTTCGTAGATCATCGCGAAGCTACATCCGGAATACGCCGAACCTGGTCGGTTCGATCGGACGATTGAGCGAAGCGGAGATGGCCAGCCCCAGTACCCGGCGGGTATCGGCGGGATCGATGACGCCGTCGTCCCACAGCCGCGCCGACGCGAAATAGGGATGGGCCTCCGCGGTCAGCTTGTCGCGCACCGGCGCCTTGAACGCTTCCTCGTCCGCGGCGCTCCAGTCCTTGCCCGCCTTTTCAATGGCATCGCGCTTCACCGTGGCCAGCACGCTCGCAGCCTGCTCCGGACCCATCACGCAGATCCGCGCGTTGGGCCACATCCACAGGAAGCGCGGGTTGAAGGCCCGGCCGCACATGCCGTAGTTGCCCGCGCCGTAGCTGCCACCGATGATCACGGTGAATTTCGGCACCTGCGCGCAGGAGACGGCCGTCACCATCTTCGCGCCATCCTTTGCAATGCCGCCGGATTCATACTTCTGGCCGACCATGAAGCCGGTGATGTTCTGCAGGAAGATGAGCGGGATGCCCCGCTGCGCGCACAGCTCGACGAAGTGCGCGCCCTTCAGCGCCGACTCGGAATACAGCACGCCGTTGTTGGCGACGATGCCCACCGGATAGCCCCAGATGCGCGCGAAGCCGGTGACAAGCGTCGTGCCATAGCGCGCCTTGAATTCGTCGAATGCGCTGCCGTCGACGATCCGCGCGATCACCTCGCGCACGTCGTAGGGCTTCTTGATGTCGGCCTGGATGACGCCGTAGAGTTCGTCGGGGTCGTACAACGGCTCGACGGGCGGCGCCACCGCCAGCGTCACCTGCTTGACGCGGTTCAGGTTGGCCACGATGTTGCGCGCG
>JANMCS010000576.1:0-3160 GCA_031361405.1 Betaproteobacteria bacterium | reverse complement strand
CGCGCCGCGTCCGCCGACCACGACAATCCGACGAACGGCGCCCCGCCGTAAAGTGCCACGCCCGCGGCAATGGCCTGCGGCAGCAGTGCCGCCTTCAAGGCGCGTTCCTCGACGATCCACGCCAGCGCGCGTTCGTTCATCTCGTACGCCGAAAAATCGAGGCTGGCGCCGGCATCGCCGACGACATGCATGGCTTCGATTGGCGTGATCCGGTCCGCTGGCAGCGCCTGCCAGGCGCCCAGCGCGTGCAGAAAGCGGGCGCTGCCCGGACTGATGGCGTACACCCGGGAATCCCAGGGCGACGGATCGTCCTGCGGCAAGGCGATGGGCGCGCGATCCACCAGCGCAACCGACAGGCCGGTCCGGGCCAGTGCCGGGGCCAGCGCGAGGCCGACGAGGCCCGCACCGGCGATCACTACGTCGTAGCGGTGCGGCGTCACGCCGCGGGTTCCGTCGACCCGAGCACTTCAATCACATGGTTCTGGTTGGTATAGATGCACAGCTCACCGGCGATCGTCAGTGACTGCTTGACGATCTCGGCGGCGGAAAGCGTCGAGTGCTCGAGCAACGCCCTCGCAGCGGCCTGCGCAAAGGCGCCGCCGGATCCGATCGCGACAATGCCGTGCTCCGGTTCCAGCACGTCGCCGTTGCCGGTGAGAATGAGCGACGCAGTGAGATCGGCCACGGCCAGCATGGCTTCGAGGCGGCGCAGTACACGATCGGAACGCCAATCCTTGGCCAGCTCCACCGCCGACCGCACGAGATGGCCCTGATGTTTCTCGAGCTTGGCCTCGAAACGCTCGAACAACGTGAACGCATCCGCCGTGGCGCCCGCGAATCCCGCCAGCACGCGGTCGTGGTGGATGCGGCGCACCTTGCGCGCCGTGGCCTTGACGATGATGTTGCCGAGCGTGACCTGGCCATCCCCGCCCAGCGCGACTTCGCCGTGCCGGCGCACAGAGAGGATGGTGGTGCCGTGATAGGGTTCCATGGACCTGCCCACCGCGTCGCGCCAGCGCGCGCTATTGCGGTTTCTTGACGAAATGGCGCGGCGAAATGCCGATGAGAAGCAGCAGGGCCCGGATGATCGGCGTGGCGCCGATGATCTGCACCGATTTGCGTTGCTGCTCGATGCGGTTGATGGCGTTGAACAGCGCGCCAGCACACACGAAGTCGATGCGCTCGACGGCGGTCATGTCGATCGGCACCACCGCGTGCTTGTGCGCATATTCGGTGAGTCCAACGAGATGGCTCGACGTCTGTCCCGTGAGCACGCCGGACCACGCCGGCACCTCGGCGCCCGGGTTTGCTTTTGGCGGCGGTTCGGTAGGTGTAGTGCCGGCGCCAGCGTTGCTGCGCGGGGCCACCATGGGCGGCGGCGGATCCCACGACGGCGGCGACTGCTCAAACGCAATGGCGTATTCGATGGCCCGATTCTCGAAGGCCTCCTGATCGGACTGGAATTGCAGCAGTTCCAGCGCCAGCAGCCATACGCCCTCGCCGCCTTCACGGCCGCGGCGAATCAGGATGTCGAGCGCATTGCGAACCTTGTCGGCTCGTTCCAGCAGCAACGGCACGCGGCGCTTGCGCACGTCCGCCAGCGCATCCGCCAGGAGCCGCGCGCCGGCATCATCGAAGCCCGCGACCTGCGCCAGGTCGAGACGCGCATTGACGACGCCCTTGGCCGCCGCCTTGCGCAACGTGTCCACTTGCGGCGCCGACGCGGCGGTAAGCTTGCCGACGATCGCGACATAGCCACCACCCGCAGCCTTGGGCTGTGCCACCGGCGCGGGGGCCGCCGGGCCGGATTCGTCCCACACCGGCGCGGAGCGCTCGAACTGCACCACGTAGGTCATCGCCACGCGCTCGAAGCCCACGCGGTCGCGACCTCGCTGCATCAGGTCGAAGAGCGCCAGCCACGCCAGTGGCGACACCTTCGCCTCCTGGTCATGCTGCACGCCTGACTCGAGGAGATCGCGCGCGGGCTGCGCCTGGCCGCTGGCATACAGCAGCGCGGCGTTTTCCAGCACCGCGCACAAGCCGGGGTTGGTTGGTGCCACCTCGATCGCCGTGCGCACCGGGGACCAATCGATCAGGCTTGCGCCGCCGACGCTGATTTCGCCGGCGGGCTCGGCCCGCGGTCGTTCCACCGCTCCGCGCCGGCCCTGCGCCTGCACCGCCACTTCACGCGCCGAGATCGGCGGTTGCGGCGTACGGGCAGCCGGCGCCGGCCTGGCCGCGGCAGCAGGGGCATTGGACTTCTTGGCGGGCGGCTTGGAGAACAGGGCCATGGATGCGGCGACTTATGCCGTTGGAATGCCGTCGAACATTATGGTCCCAAGATTTGCCATGGACAAGGCGACAACCGCATTCGCAGCGCGCTCAATTGACGGCGGCTGAAAGCACAACGGCCGGACAAGCCGGCCGTGGCAGCACCATGCCGGGCGCAGGTCAGCCGAGATTCTGTGCGGCGAAATCCCAGTTGAGCAAGTTGTCGATCACAGCATCGACATACGCCGCGCGCTTGTTCTGCTGGTCGAGGTAATACGCGTGCTCCCACACGTCGATCGTCAGCAGCGGCTTCTGGCCCTTGGTGAACGGGACCTCGGCGTTGGCCGTCTTCACGACCTTGAGCGCGGCGCCGTCAAGGACGAGCCAGCCCCAGCCGGAGCCGAACTGCGACACCGTGGTGGTGGCGAGTTCCTTGCGGAACGCATCGAAACTGCCGAACGACGCGTCGATCATCGTGGCCAGCCTGCCGGTGGGCTTGCCGCCACCCGCAGGCTTCATGCTGTGCCAGTAGAACGTGTGGTTCCAGATCTGCGCGGCGTTGTTGAAGAGTGCGGCCTTGTCGGCCTTGCCGGCGGTATCGTTGATGATCTTCTCCAGGGTCGCGCTTTCGAAATCCGTGCCCTTGACGAGATTGTTGAGGTTATCCACGTACGTCTTGTGATGCTTGCCGTAGTGGAACGACATCGTGTTGGCCGAAATGACCGGCTCGAGGGCGTTTTCGGCGTAGGGCAGCGGGGGCAGCGTGAACATGCGGGCGCACTCCTGAAGGGGGGATGGGGAAAGGCCTGAGCAGACCACAAATTGTACCCGCGTCGGGCGGGCACGCTGCCTTGACCAATGCTGCTTGCAGGCGAGGCTTCAGCCTCGC